>NZ_JARAVK010000010.1:0-82038 GCF_033792765.1 Streptomyces sp. PA03-6a
TTTTTTTTTTTTTTTTTTTTTTTTTTTTCTTTCTTTATCTCTCTTCTCTACATCTTCTTTATCCTCGTCATCGTCAGATGTTTATAAGTGTCAGGACGGGACACAGACTCCTGGCGCCGCCCGCCGGGGTCGACGGGTTTCCCGGTCCGGCAGCCGGTGGGCAACGGGAAACCCGTCGACCCCGGCGGGCGGCGCCAGGAGTCTGTGTCCCGTCGGCGCACGGCACGACCGTGGCCGGCGGCAACCGAGGGGCGCCCTCTGCGGTGCCGCACGGGGGACCGGGCGGCACCGGGGATCCGGGGCCATGAGGCGGCAGGGGGAATCAGGATCCATGAGACGTGCGCTCATGTCGTTGTGTGCGGTGACCGCGCTCGCCACCGCCGTGGTGACCGGTTGCGGTAACGGCGGTGACGGCGCCGGCGACGCCCGCGGACGGACCCGCCAGGACACCGGCGTGCGCACACCGGCGCTGACCTGGCGGCAGGAGGTCCGCGTCAACGACGCCCTCCAGCGGCTGACCAGCCGGTGCATGGGGCGCCAGGGCTTCACCTACCAGGAGGAGCGCGAGTTGACGCTCCAGGAGAGCCGGCCCGTGCGCTTCGTCCAGGACGACCTGGCGTGGGCGCGGACCTACGGCTACGGCAGCCGCATCGAGGCGAAGAGCGCGCGGCTGCGCGAGCGCAACGTCAACGGGGCCTACCGCCAGGACCTGCCCGCCACGCGCCGCGCCCTGTTCGACGAGGCCCTGGACGGCGGCGACGGCGCCCGCATGCTCACCGCCCCGATGCCGAACGGCGGCGAGATCCGCAAGCGCATCGGCGGCTGCACCGAGGAGGCCGAGCGCACGCTCTACGGCGATCCCGCCGAGTGGTTCCGTACCAGCAAGATCGCGCTGAGCGCCAACTCCCTCTACGCCGGGCGGCTGATGAAGGACGGGCAGCTCACCGCGGCCGTCCAGGCGTGGTCCGTGTGCATGCGCGATGCCGGCGAACCCTACCCCGACCCCCAGGCCGCTCAGGACGGCGTGCGGGCCGCGGGCGTGCGGCTGGGCTCGGCCCGCGCCGACGAGGCCTTCGCCGCCGAGCGCAGGACCGCCGTCGCGGACGCCGGCTGCGCGCGCCGCACCTCTCTGCGGGCCGTGGCCACGGCCCGCGAGAAGCACTACCTGGACCGCCTGCCCGACCGGTACGTCAAGGACATCGACACCTACCGCCGTCTCGGCCGGCAGGCCTACGACCGGGCGGTGCGCATAGTTCCGGAGCGTGACTGAACCATCCCGCGCACGGAAGCGCCCCGTCCACCGGCGAGGGCACCCCACGGGCACCCGACGCCCCGCCCCGCCGGCGCACCACCACCGGGCACCATCGAGAAACGAGGGAAACCACCATGCGCAAGTTCACCGTCTCCGCAGCGCTCATCGGGCTCACCGCCCTGGGCGTGGCCGTCCCGGCCGCCACGTCGCAGGCCGCTGAGAGCACCGTCGCCGGCGCCGTGTGCGACAGCAAGTGGGGGGCGCGCAACGGCAACATGTACGCCTGGGACGGCTACGACTGCAACGGCAGCCCGATCATCGTCGCCGCCGGCGACAGCTCCAACTGGGGCGGCGCGAACGACCGGGCGTCCTCGGTGATGAACCGGGGCTACACGGGCAGCCTGTCCATCGTGAAGTTCTTCTACCTGGAGGACCACCAGGGCGGTCACACCTGCCTGTACCCGGGCGAGCTGTACGCCGACAACCTGTCCGACAACTACTTCACCGACGGCAACGTCGTGGACAACAACATCCGGTCGCACCAGTGGGTCAACGGCGGCTGTGGGGCCACCCTGACCTGATCCGCCCGGGGGCCGTAGGAACGCACGTCCGGAGCCGTCGACTCGGCTTCGGACGTGCGTCTTTGCGCTACAGCGAAGCAACGCCGGGATGCCCTAGCCGTCCCCCAGGAGCCTTGACGTACGGCCCTGGGGGGACATCGTGGTCGACCCACGCCACGCGACCGAAGCAGACCACCACGACGCGGGGAACCCGGATGCGCCGACCACGCATTCTTTCCCCGCGCAACTACGACGACTGCGACGTGAACGCGGCCTGTCGCTCGCCGACCTGGCCCGCAGGACCCACTCCAGCAAGGGCTACCTGAGCAAGATCGAGACCGGCGCAAAGCGGGCGACCGTCGACCGCGCCGCAACGGCCGGCGGGGTCGGCGCCACGGTCGTTGGCGCGGTCGGCGACGGGACGACGCGGCTGTGGGACGTGCACAGCGGGCGCCAGACGGGCGTGCTCGCGGGCCACACCGACCACGCGCTCGGCGTCGCCCTCACCTCCGACGGCGCCTAGCTCGCCACGGCCGGCTTCGATCAGTCCGTGGCGCCGTGGAACCTCGCGGGCCCGGCGCTCACGGCTCGCCCGTTCACCGAGGTGTGGCAGGCCCAGTACAGCCCCGACGGCAGCCTGCTGGCCACCGCCGACACCGACCGCCCTGTGCGGCTGTGGGACGCGGGCCGGCGCCAACCGGTGGCTTCTCGGTGGCCTTCGCGCCCGACGGCCGCACCCTGGCCTCCGCTGGCAGCGACCGCACGCTCCTACTCTGGGACACCGCGGACGGCCGCCCGCTGGCCGTGTTGACCGGCCACGAGGACGATGCCAACGATGTCACCTTCGGCCCCGACGGACGCCTCCTCGCCAGCGCGGGCGACGACCTGACCGTCCGGCTGTGGAACGTCACCACCCACCGGCGGCTCGCCACCCTCACCGGCCACACCGGCGCGGTACGCAGCGTCACCTTCGCGACGGACGGCCGCACCCTGGCCAGCAGCGGCAACGACGGCACCGTCCGGCTGTGGGACGTGCGCCGCCACCGCACCGAGGCGACCCTGACCGGCCACGTCGGCTCCGTGCGCGGGGTGGCCTTCTCCCCCGACGGCCGTACCCTCGCCAGCAGCGGCGCGGACCGCACCGAGAGCCTGTGGGACGTCGGCAGGCGCCGGGGTGGGCGACGCTGACGGGGCACACCAACTCGGTGTGGGGCGTGGTCTTCGCCCCCGACGGCCGCACCCTGGCCAGCAGCGGCAACGACGGCACCGTCCGGCTGTGGGACCTCGACCCGCAGGCCCGGCTGGCCGTGATCTGCCGGCTGCGCGCGGGCCTGGACGCGCGCGAGCTCGCCGCCCTGCTGCCCGGTGTCCCCGCGTCCGAGTTGCCGCGGGCGGCCGCCTGCGCCCGCCGGGGGTGACGGCCGCCCTCACCGGTGGGCGCGGGTTTCCCGAGGGTTTCCCGTTGCCCACCGCAGTGGGGCGACGCCCCGCACCTCGACGGGCCGGGGGCGCGGCCCCCAGGCTGCTGTCCGACCAGTTCCGCACACCACCAGAAAACGGGGGTCCTGGCATGGCCTGCCGGACCAGAGTCGTCCACACACTGATCGCCCTGCTCGCCCTTCTCCTCGCCGCGCCGGCCGCGACCGCCGCCGCGGGCCCGCCGCACGCTCCACAACGGGACGCCGCCGCGTGCGGCGCTCTCGCCCCGGGGGCCTCCGCGGCCGCCGAAGCCGCCATAGCCGCCGCCTGCGCCGAGGTGACGGCCGGCACCTGGTACACCTGGGGCGGCGGCCACGGCGCCCAACCCGGCGCCACCTACGGCCAGATCGACCCGACCGACCCCGACAGCGCGCACGACCCCGAGCGGCTCGGCTTCGACTGTTCCGGCCTCGTCCGCCACGCCTACGCCCGTGCCGCCGGCTCGGACATCCTCAACGGCACCGCCAGCACGCAGTACTACACCCACCGGGCGGCGAACCGCTTCACCGCCGCCCAGGCCCTGGCGCCGCTGCTCCCCGGCGACCTGCTGGCCTGGGGCCGCTCCGACGACCTGCACCACATCGCCATCTACCTCGGCGCGGGCAAGATGGTGGAGGCCAAGGAGTCCGGTACCCGCCTCATGGTCAGCGACGTCCGCCTGGGCGGCGACTACTACGGTGCCGTCCGCGTCAACACCGGTGCAGTGACCGGCCACATCCACCGCACCTGGGGCAACGGCGTGTGGACCAAGCAGGCGCCCTCGCTCGGCGCCGGCCGCGTCTACGCCTTCCCCGGCCCGACCACCATCCGCGTGCAGTGCCAAAAGCACGCCGAACTCGTTGAGGCCGAGGGCTACTCCAACGACGTCTGGGCCTACCTGCCCGACTACAAGGCCTGGATGACCAACATCTACATCCAGGGACCCGCCTGGCTCGACGGAGTCCCCGACTGCAACACCGTACCGCCCAAGGCGTGACGCACCCGGGCGCCGGTAGCCGCCACCCGCGGCCACCGGCGCCCGCACCGTCATGCGCCTTGTCCGTGTTCACCCGAATGCGCCGGGAAGCATGACGGGTGCGGCAGCACCTGCGAGGTCCTGGAAAGTCGGACACTGCACCGACAGCGCGGCGGACATTCCCGGACGGCCGGCCGAACTTCCGGGGCCGTCCGCCCCGGCCGCCATGGGCCACGGCTCCGAAAGACGCGGGAATCGGTGGGCCGATCCGGAGGTCCGAGGCGCCCGCACCCCGCAGGCCGGTGACGGCGATTTCGCCGGCGCCGTCGACTCGTACCGCTCTCATTTTTTGATGGCGCCCTGACGACAGGTCCGGGCGGACGCCGCATCCCCGCCTCGGCGTGAGGGTGTGGGTATCGTCCGCCGTACGGCACCCGGCCCGCACCACAGCGGCCCGCGCGGAGGAGGAACACCATGGCCGATGGCCGGCACGGGACCGCGCCGGACGGCGGATCCGCGGCGGGCTCGCCCGGGGGCCGCAGCCGGGGAGCGCACGACGCGGTGCGTCTCGCGGTGGTGGTCGCCGCCCTCGGCGTGGTCTTCGGCGACATCGGGACCAGCCCGATCTACACCCTCCAGACCGTGTTCAACCCGAGCGATCCGCATCCCGTCCCGGTCTCCACGGAGAACGTGTACGGGGTGGTCTCGCTGGTGTTCTGGTCGGTGGTGGTCATCGTCCTCGTCACCTACGTGCTGCTGGCGATGCGCGCCGACAACGACGGCGAGGGCGGCATCATGGCGCTGATCACCCTGCTGCGGGGGTGGAGCGCGCAGCAGGGCGCACGGGTCACCGCCGTGCTGGCCGCTCTGGGCATCTTCGGCGCGTCACTGTTCTTCGGCGACAGCATGATCACCCCCGCCATCTCGGTGCTGTCGGCGGTCGAGGGGCTCAAGGTGGTCCAGCCGTCGCTGGAGAGCGTCGTCGTACCCGTGACGGCGGTCATCCTGGTGCTGCTGTTCCTGGTGCAGCGCAGGGGCACCGCCGTGGTGGGCCGGGTGTTCGGGCCGGTGATGGTCGCCTGGTTCCTGGCCATCGGCGCCTGCGGAGTGGCGGGCATCGCCGGCCATCCGCAGATCCTGAGGGCGCTGTCGCCGACGTACGCCCTGGGGTTTCTCTTCGGTCACTTCGGAACGGCCTTCTTCGCCCTGGCCGCGGTCGTGCTCGCGGTCACCGGGGCAGAGGCGCTCTACGCCGACATGGGGCACTTCGGCCGCCGGGCGATCACCCGCGGGTGGCTGTTCCTCGTCTTCCCCGCCTGCGTGCTGAGCTACTTCGGCCAGGGCGCGCTCATCCTCGCCGACCCGGCCAACATCAGCAGCCCGTTCTTCCTGCTCGTACCGGACTGGGGTCGGCTGCCCATGGTGCTGCTGGCCACCGCGGCGACGGTGATCGCCTCGCAGGCGGTGATCACCGGCGCGTACTCGGTCGCCTCGCAGGCGGCCCAGCTCGGCTACCTCCCGAGGCTGCGGATCGCGCATACCTCCGAGTCCACCATCGGCCAGGTCTACGTGCCCTGGATCAACTGGCTGCTCATGGTGTCCGTCCTCACCCTGGTCTTCGCGTTCCGCAGCTCCACGGCGCTGGCCTTCGCCTTCGGCATGGCGGTCACGGGCACCATCACCATCACGACCCTGCTGTTCTTCTACGTCGCCCGCGCGAAGTGGGGCACGCCCGTGTGGCTGCTGACGGCCGGCGCGGCGGTGCTGCTCTTCGTCGACCTGCTGTTCGTGGCGGCCAACCTGACCAAGCTCGTGCACGGCGCGTGGCTGCCGCTGCTGATCGGGCTCACCGCGTTCACCGTCATGACCACCTGGCAGCGCGGACGTGAGATCGTCACCGCGGAACGGGCACGGCGGGAAGGCTCGCTGCGCGAGTTCGTCGAACGGCTCCGCAGCGGGCAGGTGCGCACGCTGCGGGTGCCCGGCACGGCCGTCTTCCTCAACCGGGGCAAGGAGACGGCACCCCTGGCCCTGCGCGCCAACGTCGAGCACAACCACGTGCGGCACGACCACGTCGTCATCCTGGCCCTGAAGACCGAGCCGGTCCCCCGCGTCCCGGCCGACCGGCGGATCGCCGTCGACGACCTGGGCTACTCCGACGACGGGATCGTCCACGTCACCGCCCGGTTCGGCTACATGGAGACCCCGGACGTGCCCGGGGCGATCGCGATGCTCGACCCGGCGGTGACCGAGGGGCGGCTGCGGCTCGACGAGGCGTCCTACTTCCTGTCGAAGATCGAGCTCCGGCGTGGGAAGGCGCCCACCATGGCACCGTGGCGCAAGCGCCTGTTCATCACCACCTCGTACATCACCGCCGACGCCGCCGAGTACTTCGGTCTCCCCCGCGACCGGACGGTGATCATGGGTTCGCAGATCGAGGTGTAGGCGCTCCTATTCTCGGGGGTTCTCGGCTGCCGGGGCCGAGGCATGGCCCACGGCCCAGGTCGGCAGGTGCTCGATGCGGACGACGGCACAGGTGATCGAGACACCGCCCCCGTGCGCCACGATCAGCACATGGTCGCCCGCGCCGACTTGCCGCGTCTCGACGAGGTGGTTGAGGCCCACGATCTGGTCGTTGACCGTCATGTGCCCCAGCCCCCGGCCGAGATCGAGCAGCCCCTGCTCGGTGCGGAGGCCCATGGGGTCGAGAATCCCCTTGAGGTAGCCCTCCCGGCCGGTGAAGATGTGCGCCACGCGGGTGATGTCGCCGACGTCGAGGTCGGCCTCGGCCACCGTCCGCAGAGCGAGCTCCGTCCGTAGTTCCCCTTGGCGCCCCACGGCTTCGGAGATCGCCTCGTCCAGGGGTGCGGCCGTCGCCGGCCGGTCCTCGGCGTCCGCGCCGGTCACGGGAGGGAACTCCTCGTCGCGGAAGCGCTCTTCGACCTCGGCGGTGGATCCGCTGTTGATCGACAGGAGCCTGGCGAAACCCGGCTGCTTGGTGAGCACGACGGCACTGGCCCCGTCGGCGATGACACCGTTCTCCAGGGACGCCCAGCGGTTGAAGTGCGGGGTGCTCACGTTGTCGGAGCCCGTGACGAGTGCCGCCGCGCGCTCGGGGACGGCCAGGAGATGGCAGGCGGCGAGTTCGAGCGAGCCGATCAGGCCGTTGCATCCCTGACTGACCTGGTAGGACGGGATGTCCTGGTCCGTGACGTGGCGCAGGATGTAGTGCTGGGCCGACCAGGCTCCGGGCCCCTGCTTGTGCATGCCGGCGTGGATGTGGAGGGCGAGGTCATGGGGGTGGGTGCCGGCGCGTTCGATGGCCTGGCGCGCCGCCCGCACGGCCATGTCCGGTGCCGGCGTGTCGCCGGCGACGGCCGCTCCCGTCCATCCTTGGTACGCGTGGTCCTCGGGGTCGTACAGGCCCAGTTCCACCGCTCGCCTGGCGTCGAGGACGGTGGGGACGTGTACGCCGAGCCCTGCGATGTACAGGTCGGGGGTCTTCACTTCGAGGACGCTCCTTCCGGCGCGCGGTCCGCCGCTGTGGCGGCCTTGGTGTCGGCGATGGCCTGGGCCAGGGAATCGACGGAGCTGTCCCGGAGGATCCTGACCATCGGCAGTCTGACCTTGAGGTGCCGGTCGATGTCGTTCCTGAGCTGGACCGCCATCATCGAATCCATGCCCATCTTGTTGAGCGGCCGGCTCGCGATCAGCCGCTCCTGCTTCACGCCCAGGATGGCTGCGGCGATCCTCTTCAGCGTCTCGACCACCCCTGAATCCGTCACGGCTCGGGACCCGGAAACGGAAGTGGGCGCGGTCCGTCGCGTCGGCTGTACCGGCAGGGCCTCGCGCGCCTCCGATCGCGACGTGGCCGCCGGAGCGTGCGGCCGTGCCGGTGTGTCGCGCCGGGTCAGTTCGCCGAGCAGCGGGACGTGTGCCGCGTCAGGATGGACGCGCGCCCATGACGGCCAGTCGGTTCGCAGGACGACGGTATGCGAGGTGCCTTCGGCGAGGATGCGCCCCAGAACGGTGAGTCCCTCGTCGGGAGAGAAGCTCGCCATGCCCTGGGGGACGAGGCCCCGGCCGTTCTCCTCTTCCTGGCGGGCGACCATGCCGACACCGCCCCAGTAGCCCCAGTTGACCGAGGTGGCCGGGGCGCCGGCGGCGAGACGGTGGTGGGCCAGGGCATCGAGGAACGCGTTTCCTGCCGCGTAGCCGCCCAGAAGGGGTGACGGCAGGATCGAGGAGCCGGAGGAGAACAGGACGAACATGTCCAGGGGTATGTCCTGCACCAGTCGGTGCAGGTTCCAGGCCCCTGACACCTTGGCCCTGAGGAGGGAGGCGAGGCGCCGCTGCGTCGTGTCGCTCACCGGGACGGAGTCGTAGGTCCCGGCCGCGTGGAACACTCCCCGCAGCGGTGCCTTGCCCCTGTGGGCCCTGTCCGCGAGGAGCGCGCGCATGGCCTGGTGGTCGGCTACGTCGACGGCCGCGTACTCGACGTCGACGCCCCGCAGCGCGAGATCCCGGAGCAGGACCGGCAGTGCGGCCTGTGGGTGGTCGGGGGCGGCGGTTGCCGGGTCTGACAGGGGGGTGCGTCCGGTCAGGAGGAGGGTGCGGGCTCCCTGGTCGACGAGCCAGGAGGCGAGCCGTGCTCCGATGCCTCCTGCGCCACCGGTGATGAGGTAGGTGCCTATGGAGGACGTGGTCCTCCCGCGGCCCGGTGCGGCGGTCAGCACGTCGTCGGGGAAAGCGAGGACGGTCTGAACGGTGCACGACCCGGCCTGGCTCTCCGGCTGGAGGACCTGACCGGCTCGGGCGGCGCTGCTTTCCCGGTGGGGCAGTGGGGAGAGCGCCCCCTTGCCGACGAGGTCGGCCGTCGCCCGCAACACCGCACCGGCGCGGTGGGGCTGGTGCCGGATCATGTGGGCGATGTCGACCGCGTGGAAGGAGAGGTTGGGCACCAGCCGAGTGCGCTCCAAGGGGGCGGCATCGGCGCTGTCGGTCCCGCTGAGCTCCACGTAGTGTCCGTAGGGTGCCAGCAAGGAGAGGTCGGCACCCGGGCCCTGGCCCGTACGCGTGCTGAGGATGACGTCGAATCCGGCCCTGCCCGCGGCCTCGCGGAGCACCGAATCATCAACGCTCGCGGCGACGGCGTGGACGTCCGCTCCCAGCCATCGGGCCACATTCACCGCAGCCGGTCCGATTCCGGCGGTCTCCGCATCGACGAGCACGCGGTTGCCCTTCGCGACGCGGGCGACGTCGTGGAGCGCGTGGTAGGCGGTGAGGTACGCCCGGGGCAGTGTGGCGGCCTCGGCGGGCGCCATGCCCGGGGGCATCGGCGCCGTCAGGACCGCCTTGGTGACGACGTGCGAGGCCGTGGCGTTCTCGGCGAGGGCGATGACCAGGTCACCGACGGCCACGTCGCGGACGCCGTCTCCCACGGCGGTCACGGTTCCGGAGCAGCCCGTGGCCAACGGGACGCCCGGGCGGTCGAGTGCGGCGTGGGAGACACGGATGACGACCTCGTCCGCGTCGGGCACGGGAGGTGTGAACGGGGTCGGCCACCGGTCGTCGGCCGTGCCCGGTCGCGGGGTCGAAAGGCGTACGGCCGACACCGGCCCTGTGCCCTCGGGGATCTTCCGACGTGCGACCAGACGGGCGACACGGCGCGTGCCGTCACGCAACGCGATCTGGTCCTCGTCGTCGGGTCGGAGGAGGTCGGCGATCAGTGCGTCGACGCTCTTGGGGTTGCGGTCGATGTCGACCAGGCGCGTGCGCAGCTCCGGGTGCTCGGCGGAGAGCGTACGTCCCAGTCCCCACAGCAGCGCCTGGAAGGGGGCGACGTGCCGGTCGTCGGCTGCGACGCGCTGGGCGTGGCGGCTGATCAGCCACAGCCCGGGGTCGCCGGGGTGCTCCCGGGCGTCCAGGGCCTGCGCGAGGTGGACGACACTGCCGCAGGACAGCAGCTGGGCTCTGTCGATCTCCTTTGCCGTGGCGTCGAGTGCTGCCTCCGCGTCCAGGGACCACAGGTGCACGATGCCACGGAGCCGGCCGCGTTCCGCGACGTCGTCCAGCACCGCGGCGTAGTGCGCGGGGTCGGCGGGGTCGATGCGGAACCGGTCGCCGGCGGCCTGGTAGCTCGCGGCGGCGGTCACGACGACGGTGTCCTCGCCCTCGGCGGCGAGCCCTCTGGCCACGGCCCGTCCGAAGGGGCCGCTGTCGCTGAAGACCAGCCAGGTCCCGTGCTGGGAAGGCGTGCCTACGGTGTCCGGGCGTGGCTGCGTCTTCCACTGGAGTTCGTACCGTAGGCCGTCGACGTCGTCGGCCGGGGCGGTGGTCGCGGAGGCCTCTTCGAGGGCCGGGGCGTGGCCGGCGAGGTACTGAAGTCGCGCACCGCGCATCTCGGCCAGGAGCCGGCCGGAGGAGTCGGCCAGGCGGATGTCGGCGGCGAAGGAGTCCTCGCGCGAGGTCGGCACCAGCCGGGCGTGGCTGAACACCTCGTGCCCGGGCCGGTGGTAGGAGCGGAACTCGTCGATCCCGCCGAAGACGAACACGCCCTCCGCGTCCGCCGCCGTGCGGGGGCGGGCCGCCGTCATCCCGTGGCAGCCGGCGTCGAGCAGCGCGGGGTGGAAGTGGTGGTCGCCGAGGCCGGCGCGCACCCCCTCGGGACTCTCGAGGCGTGCCAGAGCCTCGCCGTCCCTGCGCCACAGCTCCACCACGCCCCGGAACGCACCGTTCCACTGGTTGCCGCGTTCGGCGTTGTAGGCGTAGAACTCGTCGGCGTTCTGGTGCGTGGGGAGGCCGTTCCGGACGGCCGCCAGGTCGACCGGGGCTGCGTGTTCCGGCTCGTGCAGGGCGCGACCCGTCGCCTGGGCGTGCAGGACCCACGGGGCAGCGTCGGAGAATCTGCCGTGGACCCGGAACGCCACGCCCTCCGCGCCGAGGACGGCGCTCACCCTCAGGGTGGGGGCCGGGCCGTTCCCGTTGAGGTAGAGGGCCTGACGGTAGCGGACGTCGGTCAGTGCGACCGGTCCGTCACCGAGGATCTGCCGGGTGGCTTCCGTGAGCAGCTCCAGGTAGAGGGTGCCGGGCACGACGACGGTGTCCTGGATCCGGTGGTCGGCCAGGTAGGCGTGGCGGCGCGGATCGAGGGGTCCCTCCCACGTGCGGGTGTCTCCGGCGGTCGTCGTGCGGGCTCCCAGGAGCGGGTGGCCTGGCCTGGTTTCCGGCCGGGGCCGCGCGGGCTTCGAAGCGGCGGCGGACTCGGGCAGCCAGTGCCGGGTGCGCTGCCAGGCGTAGCCGGGCAGCGGAACGTACCGGCCGCCGTCGACGACGGAGGCGAGGTCCAGTGCCACCCCCGCGGTGTGGAGGCGCCCCGCCGCGGTCAGCAACGCGGAGCGTTCGCCCTCGTCGCGGTGGAGGGAGCCGACGGCGGTGGTGTCGTCGCGGCCTGCCGCGCGTCCGGTCCCCCTGATGGCGTTGATCAGTACCGGGTGGGGGCTCAGCTCGATGAACACGGTTTCGCCGGCGTCGAGTTGGTGGCGCACTGCGCCGACGAAGTCGACGGCCTCACGGATGTTCCTGGCCCAGTAGTCGGCGTCCATGCCGGAGCCGTCGATGACCTCGCCGAGGAGCGTCGAGTGGAGCGGGACGATCGCTCGGCGCGGGGCGAGGTCCTTCAGGGCCTCCAGCAGGTCGTCGCGGAGCACGTCCATGTGCGGGGAGTGCGAGGCGAAGTCGACCTTGACGAGCCGGTTGGGTATCCCCCGTGCGTCGAGGCCCGCCAGGACCTCCGCCAAGCCGTCCACGTCTCCCGCGAGCAGCGTCGAGGACGGGCTGTTGGCGGCCCCGACGGAGACGGTGTCCTCGTGGCCCGCGAGGGCCCGGCCCGCCTCGTCGGCGGGCAGGGCGACCACGGCCATGGCGCCGCGGCCGGCCAGGCGCTTGGCGATCCGGCTGCGGCGGCAGATGACGGCCGCGGCGTCCTCGAGGCTCAGGGCTCCCGCGATGTAGGCCGCCGCCGATTCGCCCATGCTGTGGCCGATGACGACGTCGGGTTCGACGCCCCAGGAGCGCCACACCTCCGCCAGGGCGATCTCCATCGCCCACAGCGTGGGCTGGATGACGTCGAGTTCGGCGAAGCGGTCCTCGGGCCCGTCTCGCAGAAGGTCGATGACGGACCAGCCGGTCTCGGCGCGGATCGCGGTGTCGCACGCCTGCATGGCGCGGGCGAAGGCCGGTTCGCCGTCGAGCAGTTCACGTCCCATGCCGATCCATTGGGAGCCCTGGCCGGGGAAGACGAACGCGACCCTGGGGCGCAGTGCGGGATCGGTGTACTCCGAGAAGGACAGGGAGGGCTCGGGGTCGCCTTGTGCGAAAGCGGTCAGCGCCGATGCGGCCTCCTCGCGGGTGGCGGCCGGAAGGGCCAGCCGGGCGTCGAGGTGGGAACGGTGCAGCGCCGCGCTGTAGCAGACGTCGCGCAGGCGGGGGGAACGGCTGCTCCCGGCCGTCAGGAACCGTGCGTAGGAGGCCGCGAGTTCGGTGAGCGCCTCGGGTGTCGCGGCGGAGAGGGTCAGCAGTTCCGTGCGGTCCGTCGACTTTTCCCCGACGGGCTCCGGGGCGGGCACGTGCTCCTCCAGGACGAGGTGGGCGTTGGTGCCGGAGATGCCGAAGCTGTTGACGCCTGCCAGAGCGGGCCGACCCGCGTCGGGTAGTGGCGTGTTCCGGGTCGCGACGGTGAGCGGAAGTACCGCCCAGGGCACGGCCGGGTGGGGCTCGTTGAAGTGCAGGCTCGGGGGGACGACGCGCTTTTCGAGGCAGAGCACCGCTTTGATGAGGCCGGCGATTCCCGCCGCTGCCTCGGCGTGCCCGATGTTGGTCTTGACCGAGCCCACGAGGGCGGGACGGTCGGCGGGACGGTCCTTGCCCAGCACCTCGGCGAGCGCTTCGAGTTCGACCGGGTCACCGACAGCGGTCCCCGTGCCGTGCGCCTCCACGTAGTCCACGTCGGCCGGGTTCACGCCCGCGTCGGCGTAGGCGCGCAGGAGTACGTCGCGCTGGCCCTTGACCCCGGGGGCGACCATGTATCCGCCGGACCGGCCGTCGTTGCCCACCGCGGAGCCGCGCAGGACCGCCCGGATCCGGTTCCCGTCGGCCAGCGCCTGAGTGAGGGGTTTGAGGATCACGCTGCCGACGCCTTCGCTGCGGACGAAGCCGTCCGCGGACGCGTCGCCGAACTTGCAGCGGCCGTCCCTGGCGAGCATGCCCGCGCCGGAGTACGCGACTCCTGCGTCGGGCTGGAGCACGAGGCCGGCCGCGCCGGCGATGGCCAGCCGGCATTCGCCGAGGCGGAGGGCCTGCACGGCGTGGTGCACCGCCACCAGTCCCGAGGAGCATGCCGCGTCGACGGTGATGCTGGGGCCTCGCAGGTCGAAGGCGTAGGACAGCCGCCCTGACATGGGCGCGCGGAGGCCGCCTCCCGTCATGTCGTACAGGTCGTAGTGGTCACGTGCGGCACGCTGAGCGTGCCAGTAGTCGTCGCTGATCTGGCCGATGTAGACGCCGGTGTCGGAGCCGGCCACCGCGGCCAGCGGGACACCCGCGTCCTCCAGGGCCTCGTAGGCGACCTCCAGCAGCAGACGCTGCTGCGGGTCCATCTTGTCGGCCTCACGCGGGGTGATGCCGAAGAAGCCGGCGTCGAAGTCCGTGACCTGCCGGACGAATCCGCCCCATCGGCTGACGGTGCGGCCGGGGGTGCGGGGGGTGGGGTCGTAGAGCGGGTCGACGTCGTAGCGGTCGGCGGGGATCTCGGTGATCGCGTCGGTGCCGTCGCGCAGGAGCGCCCACATCTCGTCGACGGTGTCGGCGCCGGCGAACCGGCCGGCCATGCCGATGACGGCGATGGGTTCGGCGACCTCCCGCCCTGATGTGCGGCTGGGCCTGTCGTGCACGGGCACGGTCTGTTCCTCATGTCTGACTGGGTGGCTCCGGCGGAACCACGGGGAATGCTGCTGGCTGGACCGCTTCTGCGGCGGAGTTCACGGCACGGCGGCTCAGCCCTTGCGACCGATGGCGGCGAACCGTGTGTCCGCCTGCTCCTGGACGAGGTCCAGGTCGTGTTCGGTCTCGGCGCCGGGTGTCGCATCGGGCAGGTCGTCCTCGAGCCGCCGCAGCGGCCGGTACAGGAGGCCGAGGGCGCCCCATACGGCGATGCACAGCCCGCACGCGATCAGCAGCAGGGCCATGCCGCGTCCGGGACCGCTTCCGAGCAGGCCGCCGAGTGCGGGATGCCCCCGCAGGAGGGGGGCGAACACGCCGTCGGCGAGCGGGCCCGCCGCGAGGAACCCCACGGGCTGCGTGGCGAGCGCGAGCATGACGTTGGTGGCCAGGACCCGGCCCTGCAGTTCCTGCCCCACCTTGACCTGGATGATCGACAGCCAGTGGGCGTTCATCACGGCCATCGCGCCCATCCGCAGCGCCAGGCCGATCGCGACGACGGGCAGGGCCGCGTGCACACCCATCAGGACGGTGCCCGCGCCGACGCCGAGGGTGGCGCCGATCATGCCGATGGCCCGGCGCCGGGTCCCGCCCCAGGGGATCATCAGCAGTCCGCCTACCACGCCGCCCAGCCCGCCCAGGGTCGTCACGAGACCGAGCTGCGGGACTCCGGCGAAGGACAGGACGAGCGGCTGCACCGCGACGAACACCGTCGAGGCGAAGAGGTTCAGTACCGCGGCGAAGCCGGTCAGCAGGAGCAGCGGCCTGCGCCGTGCGATGAACCGCCAGCCACCGGTGAGGGCTTGGCCGAAGGTCTCGCGTTGCCGCCGGAACATCCGGTCGGGGAAGCGGACGGCCAGTAGGGACCCGATGCCCGCGGCGAAGGCGCACACGCCCACTCCGACGACGCCGGACACTCCGACGAGGGCCACGAGGGCGCCGCCGAGGAGCGGTCCGACGACGCTCGCGAAGCCGAGTCCGAGGCCCACGAGGGCGTTGGCCTGCGGCAGGTAGGGCTTGGGCACCAGTTGGGCGGTGGCGGCCAGGTACGCGGGCCGGTGGAAGGCGGTCGCGATGGAGGTGATCGTCACGATGAGGCACACGGCGGCCAGCGAAGTGCGGCCGGTGGCCAGGAGCACCGCCAGTGCCGCCATGGCGAGAGCGCTGGTGCCGTCCGCCGCGAGCATGACGCGGCGGCGGTCCACCCGGTCGGCGACCGTCCCTCCGATGGGCGTGACCAGCACGGCGGGGAGCGTGGCGAGCATCGTGACGAGGGCCAGGTCGAGCACCCGGCCGCTGCGCTGGTAGGCCCACACGCCGAGGGCGAACATGCTGAGGCTGCCGCCCAGCATGGACAGGAACTGCCCGGCCGCGACGGTGTGGAAGCCGCGGAGGCCGGAGGGCCTTACCGGTGCCGCGGCGACCGGCTCGGGCAGGCGCCCGGCGGTCCAGTCCGTGATCCGCTCGCTGAGCAGGGCGGCGAGGGCGGTCGCCTGGTGACGCAGGAAGTAGTGGCCCGCCTTCGGGATGGTGGCGAGCTCGACCCGGTCGGCGAAGGCGCCCCATTCGCGGTACCGCTCCTGGTACAGCTCCGTGGAGTGGTCGGCCTCGCCCACCACGCACAGGACCGGCGCCTTCAGGGCGGCGCGTGGCGCGGCCAGTTCCCGGGCGTACCAGGCCCGGGCCTGCGTCGCGTCGTGGCGCATGGCGCGCAGGGCGGTCTCGGTGGTGGTGTCGTCCATGTCGTCGAGGATTCCGCCGGTCGTGCGCAGGATGTCGCGGTAGTGGCGGCTGGAGGCCCAGCGTTCCAGCGGCAGGACGCGGTTGGCCCAGGCGGCCGCCCGTCCGGGCAGCCCGGCGGAGGGGAAGTTGCCCGCCACGACCACGCCGAGCACCTCGCGTCCGCCGGCCTCGAGCCTGCGGGCGAGCGCGACGGCGGCGGCCGATCCCACGGAGTGCCCGTAGACGAGGACGGGGCCGCTCACCGTCGCCTCGATCTCCTCGGCGAGCCGTTCGGTGAGCTCGTCGAGCGGCCGGAACTCCTCGTCGGGGCGCGCGGGATCGTGTCCCGGCAACTCGACTGCGAGGAGCGCCAGATCGTCCGGGAGTGCCGCGGCGAGCGGCTGGTGGACGGCCGCCGATCCGCCGCCGTACGGGAAGCAGACCAGGGTGGCGGTGGCGTTCGGCGACCCGCTGAGGCGGTGGAGCAGGCGACCCCGCCCGGTGTCGGCCGCGTCGAGGTGTGCGGCCAGTGCGCGGACGGTGGGACGGGTGAACATGTCGATCACCCGCAGGCCGGGGTCGCAGGCCCGTACGGCACGAACCGCGGTGAACGAGTCCCCGCCGAGCGTGAAGAAGTCGTCGTCGATCCCGATCCCGGGCACTCCGAGGACCTGTGCCCACACCCCGGCGAGGCGGTGCTCGGTGGGGGTGCGTGGCGGCACCCGTTCGTCGGCGTCGCCCGAGCCGGGGCGTGGCAGGGCGGCCCTGTCGACTTTGCCGTTAGGTGTCAGGGGGAACCGGTCGAGGACCGTGAGGGAGGCGGGCACCATGTACTCGGGCAGCCGTTCGCGCAGGCCTGTCCGGAGCTCGCGGGAGTCGAGCGAGCTTCCGGGGTCCTGTACGACCCAGGCAGCGAGGCCCTGGCGCTGGCCCTCGCCGACGGGCAGCACGACAGCTTCGGCGACACCCGGCAGCCCGCGCAGGGCTTCGGCGACGTCGCCGGGCTCGACCCGGTAGCCACGTACCTTCACCTGGTCGTCGACGCGGCCGCGGAACTCCACCCAGCCGTCCGGGCGCATCCGCAGGACGTCGCCCGAGCGGTACAGGCGCTGCCCGTCCACCGTCACGAACCGCTGCGCGGTCAGCTCAGGTGCGCCGATGTAGCCGCGGGCGACTCCGGGGCCGCCGACGAGGAACTCCCCCGGTATGCCGGCGGGCAGCGGGCGGCCGTCGCGGTCGGCGAGGAAGCCGGTGGTGTTGGGCACCGGGCGGCCGAGCGGGACGATGCCGGTCCGCAGGCCGTCGGGCACGGCATCGACGTCGCAGACCATGCGGACCATGGTGGATTCGGTGTGCCCGTAGTGGTTCTGCACCCGCAGCCCGGGGCGGGCGGCGCGGGCGCGCTCGACGATGGACCAGGGCAGGGCCTCGCCGGCGAACATCAGCAGCTTGCGCGGCAGGACGGCGCCGATGTCGCCGTGGGCCGCGAGCAGTTCGAAGTGGCTCGGGACGAGCTTGATGACGTCCATGGGGTGGTCGGCGAGGTAGCCGGCCAGGGCCACGGGGTCCACGGCCGTCTCGCGTGCCACGAAGTGGAGGGTTCCACCGGTGGTGAGGGCCGCGTGGAAGCAGGTGTGGGCGAAGTCGGCCGCGATGGTCGACATCACGGCGTAGACGCCGCCGTGGACGTCCTCGCCCAGCCGTTCCAGGACGCCGTCGAGGTAGTCGGTCACGCTGCCGTGCTCGACGGCGACGCCCTTGGGTGTGCCGGTGGACCCGGAGGTGAAGATGACGTGCAGCAGGTGCTCGGGGCGCACCGGCACGTCGGGCCGGTGATCGGGGCGGTCCCGGAGCGTCGCGGGGTCGTCGAGGACGACGACGTGCCTGCCGTCCCCCTCGACCAGTGCGGCGAACTCGCGCACGGTCACGACCGTGCGGACCTCGGCGGTCTCCAGGATCGAGGCGATCCGGCTCGCCGGGTACATGGCGTCCAGCGGCACGTATCCGGCGCCGGCCTTCAGGACGCCGTGCAGGGCGGCGGGCAGGGCGACCGAGTGCTCCAGCAGGACCCCGACGGGCTCGTCGCAGGTGACTCCCGCGGCGATCAGAGCGTGGGCGATGCGGTTGGCGGTGCGGTCGAGTTCGCCGTAGGTGAGCCGGCCGTCGGGGGCGACGACGGCAAGCGCGTCGGGGGTGCGGTGCGCCCACCGTTCGACGAGCGGGTGAAGGGTGCGCGGTGTCTCCTCGCGCACCGGGCCGCGCAGCACCGCGTCGGCGGTCGGCGCCAACGCGGCGGCGCTCACGCGCCCTTCGAGGTCGTCCAGCATCCGCGCCAGCAGGTTCTGGTACCAGGACGCGATGCCCCGGGCGGTCTCCTCGTCGAAGAGATCGCTGCGGTAGTTCACGTTGCCGGTGAATCCGGCCGGTCCTTCCGCCAGGGTGAGGTGGAGATCGGACTTGGCGGACAGCACCGGTGGGCTCAGCGCGGTCACCTCGAGTCCCGGGAAGGCCTCCGGTTCGTCGCCCAGGACGAGGAAGTTGAACAGCGTCTGGACGATCGGGGCTGAGGTGGCGCTGCGGTCGGGGCGGAGCCGCGAGACCACCCGTTCGAACGGCACGTCGGCGTGGGCGAACGCGTCCAGGGCCACCTCCCGGGTCCGCTGGAGCAGCTCCGCCCACGTCGGGTCGCCGGAGAGGTCGGCACGCAGGACGACGGTGTTGATGAAGCAGCCCACCATGGTGTCCGTACTGGGATGGCGGCGGCCTGCTTCCACCACTCCCACCGGGACATCGGTGGTGCCGCACATGCGCGACAGCAACGCCTGCCAGGTCGCGAGGAACACCATGAACGGGGTGCAGCCGGTCCGTGCGGCGACCGCCCGGACTCGTTCGGCGCGGTCGCCGGCGATCACCAGGTCGACCTCGCTGCCCGCGGAGCCTGCGACCGCGGGCCGGGGCCGGTCGGCAGGAAGGTCCAGCTGAGGTGCGAGACCGGCCAGTTCCTCCTCCCACCAGTCCAGGTCGTCGTGCGGCTCCGGACGGCAGGCCTGCCACGCGGCGTAGTCGGTGTGCTGCTCCGGAGGCGGCGGTGCCTCGGCGAGTCCGAGCCCGGCGGCGTACAGGACGGGGAGTTCGGCGCGGATCACGCCCAAGGACGTGCCGTCGATGACGATGTGATGGAACGTCAGCGCGAGTACCGAGGCGTCGCCGCTCCGGAGCAGCGCGGCACGCATGGGCGGCCGCCGTGCCAGGTCGAAGGGCCGGTCGGCCTCCGCCGCGAGCGCCGCGTCCAGGTGTTCCGCCGGAACGTCCTCGACGATCACCGGTACGTCCGCGGCGCTGCCCACGACGGTGACGGGTTCCCCGTCCCGTTCCTCGATCCGGCTGCGGAGCACCTCGTGGCGCTGCGCCAGCTCCCGGACGGCACCGAGCAGAGCCTGTTCGTCCAGGGAACCGCGCAGCCGCAGCACGACGCGGGAGTGGAACGCGGATCCGCTGGTACCGAGCTGATCGAGGAACCACAGCCTGCTTTGCGCGGACGTGAGCGGGACCGGCGCGGACGGGTCGGAGCGGCGTGGCAGCGTGTCGGCGGGCTTGGCGAGTGCCGCCGCCAGGCGCCGCTCCAGCAGCTCACGGGAGCGCGTCTGCGCATCGCCCGCGGTCACGAGCGAGCCTTCACCGAGAGCCCCAGCTCCCATGGCGTTCATCCTCCTTCGAGATGCCTACTGCCGCCGGCGGCCGGCGGTCCGGACGACACCGCCTGATGTCTGCGGGTACAGCGGGGGCGCATCCGATGGCCGCCCGGGAGAACCTCATGATCCGCACGTAGCGGACGACGGTCGCATGGTGATCCGCAAGCGGCCCACCGCCTCCTCGGCCCGGCGCACGGCTTCGTCCGGAGTCGCCGCACAGCTGATGGCGAACGCGGCGCAGTCCATCGAATGGCGCAGTTCGTAGGTACGTGTGCCGGGCTCCACCATGAAGCCGCAATGGATCACGTCCGGAACCGCATACGCCTCCTTCAGCCCGCCGACGCTTTCGACCACGCCGGGTCCGGCGTGCAGGAAGCGGACCGCCGCGAATCGCCCGGCGCGTTGCGGTAGCGGGGGTGTCGGGATCTCGCCCTTGTGGAGGCCCCAGTAGGCGCGGAACAACTCCGTGTCGTAGGCCCACTCGATCAGGTCCACCATGCGGTCGCCGGGCAGGCGTCCGGCACATTCGACCAGGTAGGGCGTGCCGGCCTCGACGATCCACTCGCAGCAGACGAGGCCCGTGCCGAAGCCCACCGTGCGCACGACCGCCTCGGTCTGCTCACGCAGGCGCGTTTCGAGCTCCTCGGGTATGTCGGCGGGCGCCAGCTTTCCGCGTTCGACCGGCCTGGGTCCCGGGTACAGCTCTGTCTCGGTCACGTTGCCGAACAGCGTCCGGCCGGCCGACACCAGCAACTCGACGCTGAACTCGCGCCCTTGGACGAAGCGCTCGACGAGCATCCGTACATCGGCGGGCCGGTCCGGACCCGAGACGCTCACATCCAGGGTGCGGCATTCCGTGACGCACTGCGCCCAGACCGCGTCGATGTCGTCCGCGGACCGGAGGACGTACGTGCCGAGGGACCCCACCCGGTCGGCCGGCTTGAGGATCGCCGCGCCCGGGTGGCCCGTCATGAACGCCCGCACCTCTTCCGGGCTGCCGACCGCCTGTGACTCGGGGTTGGGGATACCGGCCGCCCGGGTCACCCTGCGGAGCAGCGATTTGTCGCGCAGCAGTTCCGCCGCGCCGAGCCCGGCGCCGGGGAGGCCGTAGCGCTCGGCGAGACGCGCGGCAAATGGAGTGGCGTACTCGACGGCCGGGGCTATCGCGGCCGGGGCGAGATCGGGATGGGCGTTGAAGAACTCGTCGGCTGTGCCCGCCAGTTGGTACTCCCAACCGACCACGTCACGGATCACCGCCGCGTCCTTCAGCTGGGACCGCAGGTTGCCCTTGCGGATGGTCTCCGGTTCTTCGATGAGGATCACCGAGGCGTCGGGCTGGAACACGCCGATGGCAGCCACCGCCACCCAGGCGAATCCCACCATGATCACGGGAGGGACCGTCATGTTTCTCTCTCCTCGGGCATCCAGCATCGTTTCCGGCCGGTGCACGGCTCTGGCCGGATCCGTCATGCCGGTCCTTCCCCGGTCTCGGCGGCGAGGCGCTCCAGCATCGTCCGCTCCACTTCGTCGGCGAAGTCCGCGAGCACCGGCCGGTCGAAGAGGGTCCGCACCGGCACGCGCTGGCCCAGCGCATCGCGCAGCCGCCCCAGCATCCGGGTCGCGGACAGCGACGTGCCGCCCAGCGCGAAGAACTCGCCCTCCGGTCCGATCTCGTCCACGTGCAGCACTTCGGCCCAGATCCGCGCCACGAGCTGTTGCATCGCCGACATGGGGGCCACGGCCGTCGGCCCTGCCACGCCGGGCGCGGGCAGCGCCGCGCGGTCCACCTTCCCGTTCGCCGTGGTGGGGAACGCGTCGAGGACGATCCACCGGCGCGGGACCAGGTACTCGGGCAGCGTCGCCCGAAGATGGGCTTCGAGAGGCGCGGTTTGGCGGCCACCGTGCCGGGTGACGACGTAGCCGGCCAGCTGCCGCTCGCCGACCGGGCCCGCCA
Source organism: Streptomyces sp. PA03-6a (assembly GCF_033792765.1). NCBI lineage: Bacteria > Bacillati > Actinomycetota > Actinomycetes > Kitasatosporales > Streptomycetaceae > Streptomyces > Streptomyces sp. PA03-6a. The sequence continues at coordinate 21,611 of NZ_JARAVK010000010.1, forward strand.
CCGTGACGACGGCGTCGGCGACCTCCGGGTGGCGGCGCAGCACGGCCTCGATCTCACCCGGCTCGATGCGGTGTCCGCCCACCTTGACCTGGTTGTCCGTTCGGCCCAGGTACTCCAGTGTGCGGCCGTGCCACCTGCCGAGGTCACCTGTCCGGTAGCACCGCTCGCCGTCCGGCCCGTTGACGAACCGTTCCTCGGTGAGCCCGGACCCGCCGAGGTAGCCGCGGGCCACGCCCGCGCCGGCGATCCACAGTTCGCCGGTGACGCCGGGGAGCGCGAGCCGCCCCCGCCCGTCCACGACGTGCACCTGGGTGCCGGCGATCGGACCGCCGACCGGCACCGGATCGTCTCCGACCGGCTGGTCGACCCGGGCGATGGTCGAGTAGATCGTGGTCTCGGTGGGGCCGTAGGCGTTCCACAACTCGCCGACGCGCCCGGCGAGTCCCCGGGCCAGCGCCGGGTCGAGCACTTCGCCGATGCTGATCACACGGAGCGCGGGCCGGCGGGGCCAGTCGGCCGCCATCAGGATGCGCATCGCGGTCGGCGTCGCCGTCGCGACGGTCACGCCGGTCTGCTCCATCCACGCGGCCAGCGCGTGGCCGTCCGCCGCGGTGTCCCGGTCCGCGAGCGCCAGCCGGGCGCCCGAGGCGAGTGTCACCCACAGTTCGTAGCCGAAGACGTCGAAGGTGAACGGCACCACGCCGAGGGTGACGTCGTCCTCCGCCATCCCGGGACGCGCCGACAGGGCGGCGACGAAGGCGGCCAGGTTCGCATGGGTCACCTGAACGCCCTTGGGCCGACCGGTCGAGCCGGAGGTGAACAGGACGTACGCCGTCTGCTGCGCATCCGGTTCCGGCAGCTCGTCGGGAGGGGCCGCCACCTTCGCGGCCTCGTCCACGTCGATCACGGTGACCCCCGGCACGGCACGGGCCGCGGCGAGGGCCGTGCCGCCGGCGACGACCACGCGCACCCCCGCGTCCGCGGTCAGCTGGGTCAGCCGGGCGGACGGGTGCTCGGGGTCCAGCGGCAGGTACGCCGCCCCTGCCCGCAGCACGGCGAGCAGCGCTCCGGGCAGCAGCCGGCCCCGTGGAAGGCAGACCCCGACCGGTTCACCCGGCCGGACGCCACGCGCCGCCAGGGCGGCCGCCAACCGGCCGGACCACTGGGCCAGTTCGGCGTAGCTCACCGCACCGTCGGCGGCGAGCACCGCGACCGCGCCCGGCCTGCGGCGCGCCTGTTCGAGAACGGCGGCGACGACCGTGGCCGGCCGCTCCTGCGGCAGGGACGGGCCGGTAGCCGCCGAGCGCAGTTCGGCGCGTTCCCCGGCGGACAGCGGGTCGAGCCCGAGGATCGGCCGGTCCGTCGCGCCGAGCACCGCGTCGAGCAGGGCGACGAACCAGCGAGCCCAGCGCCGCACGGTGGCCTGGTCGAACAGACCGGTCCGGTAGGTCAGCGTGCCCGCGAACCCGGTGCCGTCGTCGACCAGGGCGAGCGCCAGGTCGGCCTGCGCCGCCGTCCGCGGTGTGTCGATCCGCGTCGCGGCCACGTCGGCGAACCTGTTCGTCGGGGACGGCAGGTCGATGACGTTGAGCATGGCCTGGAACAGCGGGGTGGAGTCCGGGTCGCGCTCCGGATGCAGTCGTCGCACGACCTCCTCGAACGGCGTTTCGGCGTGGTCGAGGGCGGCCAGCACCCGGGCCCGGGTCCGCAGCAGTGCCTCCCTGACCGTGGGGTCGCCGGACAGGTCACCGCGCAGCACCAGCGTGTTGGCGAAGCAGCCCACCATGTGTTCGGTGCCCGGGTGCGTGCGCCCGGACACCGGCACGCCGACGGGTACGTCCTCGGTCCCGGCCAGCCGGGCCAGCAGCGCCTGCCAGGCCGTGAGCAGCACCATGAACGGGGTGCAGTCCAACTCTGCCGCGACGGCCCGGAGCCGGGCGGCCAGACCCGCGGGGAGCGTGAGCGGTTCGACGGCGCCCGCCCAGCCGGCCTGCGGTCCGCGCGGCCGGTCCATCGGGAGGGCGAGCGGGGACAGGCCGTCCAGTTGAGTCGCCCACCAGTCCAGATGCTCGTTGGCGGCTCCGCCGTCGCGCCGGGCGCGGAGCCATTCGGCCACATCGGTGTACTGGGCGCCGAGCGGCTCCGGAGCCGGGCCGTTGCCGCGCCGCGCCTGGTACAGCGCCGAGAGATCGTCCAGGATCGCCGTCCAGGACCAGGCGTCGACGGCTATGTGGTGCACCGTCAGCACGAGGACGTGTTCTGCCTCCGAGGTCCGCAACACCAGAGCCCGGAAGGGCGGTTCGCGGTCCAGGGCGAACGGCCGCGAAACCTCGGCCCGCACCGCGGCGCCGACGCCGTCCTCCCCGGTCTCCGCCACGGACACCGCGATGGCGTCGGGGTCGACCGGTACGGCCATCAGCCCTGCCTCACCCTCGGTCACGACCATGCGCAGCCCCTCGTGGCGGCCGCCGAGGTCACGCACCGAGTCACACAGGGCCGCCACGTCGAGCGGGCCGTTCAACCGCAGCGCCACGCTGGTGTTGTAGGCGTCGCTGTCGGGACGCAGGCGCCACAGGAACCACAGTCGTTCCTGCGCGGGCGACAGCCGTACCGCCGCGGCGGGATCCGGGCGCCTCGGCACGGGCCCGGACACCGCCGCCCCCGCCGTGCGGCGTTCCAGCTCGGCGGCCAGGTCGCGCAGCACCGGGCGCTCGAAGACGACGCGCACCGGCAGCCTGCAGCCGGTGGACTCGGCCAGCATGCCCACCATCCGGGTGGCCGCGAAGGAGTGACCGCCGAGCGCGAAGAAGTCGTCCGTCGCGCCGACCCGGGGCAGGCCGAGAAGCACCTGCCACACCTCGGCCACCGTCTGCTCGGCGGGGGTGCCCGGCGCCTTCGGGGTCGCCTCGGGTTCGGCGTACCTCGGCACCTCCCGCAGGGCCGCCCGGTCGGGCTTCCCGTTGGGGGTGAGCGGGATGCGGGTCACCACGACGATCGCGTCCGGCACCATGTGGTCGGGCAGCGACTCGCGCAGCCGGGAGCGGATCGCGTCCGCCCCGGGCGTGTGGCCGGGGGCGGGCACGACCCAGCAGGCCAGCCGCCGCTGGTCCCCTTCCCCTTCGGGCAGCACGACGGCGTCGGCCACCTCGGGGAGCGCCCGCAGCGCGGCGGTCACCTCGCCGGGTTCGACCCGGTGGCCGCGGACCTTGACCTGGTCGTCGGTGCGGCCGAGGAACTCCACCACACCGCCGTCGCGGAGCCGGACGAGGTCGCCGGTGCGGTACAGGCGCCCGCCGTCCGGGCCGTCCACGAACCGTTCGGCGGTCAGGTCCGGCCGCCCCACGTAGCCGCGGGACACGCCGGGCCCGCCGAGCAGCAGTTCACCGGGGACACCCGCCGGCCGGGGCCGGCCGGAACGGTCCACGACCAGGCCGGTCACATGGGGCAGCGGGCGGCCCAGCGGCACCAGTCCGGTGCGCGCCTCCTCGGGGACCTCGTCCACGTCGCACACCAGCGACATCATGGTCGCCTCGGTGGGCCCGTAGTGGGTGTGGACGGCGAGGTCCGGCCGCAGCCGGCGGACGTCCTCCACCAGGGACCACGGACAGCCCTCCCCGCCGAGGATCAGCAGCTTGGCGGGCAGGACGTCGGCGAGGTCTCCGTGGCGGGCGAGCATGGCGAGGTGGCTCGGTACGAGCTTGACCACGTCCACCCGGTGCCGCGTGAGGTAGGCGGCGAAGGCCCGCGGGTCGGTGGCCGTCTCCCGGTCCGGCAGGTGGAGGGTGCCGCCGGTGAGCCAGGCCCCGTAGAGGCAGGCGAGGCCGAGGTCGGCGGCGACCGTGGACACGATCGCGAAGGATCCGCCCGCCACGTGGGGCATACGGGCGGTCAGACCGGTGACGCAGTGGGCCAGGTTGCCGTGGCTCACGGCGACGCCCTTGGGTGCCCCGGTCGATCCGGAGGTGAAGACGACGTGGGCCAGGTGGTCCGGGCCGATCTCCACGGCAGGCCGTGCGTCGGGCCAGACGTCATGGGCGGAGCCCGGTTCGACGACGTCGGCGATGCCACGGACACGGTCGGCGGGTTCGCCCGCCGTCACCACCAGCCGGGCACCGGAGGTGCGCAGCATGCCGCCGATGCGCGCGGCAGGATAAGCCGTGTCCATCGGCAGGTACGCGCCACCCGCTTTGAGGATGCCGAGCACGGCCGTGGCGAAGTCGCATCCGGGGTCGAGCAGGATGCCGACCGGCCGGTCCGGGCCCACGCCCAGGGCGATCAGCCGGTGCGCCAGCCGGTTGGCGCGCGCGTCCAGCTCGCCGTAGGTGAGGGTGCCGTCGGGACCGGTCGCGGCGATCGCGTCGGGGCGCTCGTCCGCCCACCGTTCGAACCGCGCGTGCACCGGCACCGCCGACGGTTCCGCGGCCGGGCCCGCGAGCGCGGGACCAGCCGCCGGATCCAGGGGTATCGCGGCGACCGGACGTCCCGGATCGCCGACCATCCCTTCCAGCAGGGCGAGGAACCACCGCACCAGGTTCTCCGCGGTGCGCGGGTCGAACAGGTCGCGGCGGTATTCGAGCCGGCCGCTCAGCCCGGAGCCCGGCCCGCCGTCGGCCAGTTCCATGCTCAGGTCGAACTTGGCCGTGGCCGGCTGCACCAGCCGCCACTCGGCCCGAACTCCCGGCAGGGCGGGCGGCGCCACCTCGTCGTACAGGTTGAGCAGCACCTGGAACACCGGCGTCGCCGACAGGGTCCGCTGCGGCCGGATCCGTTCCACGACGCGCTCGAACGGAGTGCGGGAGTGACCGAACGCGTCCAGTGCGCCGGCCCGCACCCGGGCGATCAGATCACGTCCGGTCGGATCTCCTGTGAGGTCGGTGCGCACCACGATCGTGTCGAGGAAGCAGCCGACGACTGCCTCGCTCGCCTCGGAGTACCGCCCCGCGTGCGGAACACCCACCGCGACGTCGTCGGTGTCCGCGAGCCGTCCGAGTAGGGCCTGCCAGGCGGCCATGACCACCATGAACGGGGAGGCGCCGGTCTCCGCGGCGAGGGCACGCAGCCCGGCGGCCGTCGCAGGCGGCACCGCCACCGGCGTCGCCCCGCCCGGCCAGGCCGACTCCGAGGTCCGCGGCCGGTCGGTGGGCACGTTCAGTACGGGCGGCAGGCCGGCGAGGTATCCGGCCCACCAGTCGATGCCGCCCGGATCCTCGGCCTCCTCGGGGGCCACGTCCGCGTACTGCGGTGCCGGTGCCGGTGGCTCGCCGTCTCCGCGCCGGGCGGCGTAGAGGGAGCCCAGGTCCGCGAGGAGCAGCCGCTGTGACCATCCGTCGGTGGCGATGTGATGCAGCGTCACCGAGAGCATCCAGTAGCCGGGCAACCGGAACACCACCGCCCGCATCGGCGGTTCTGCGGTGAGGCGGAACGGGCGACCGGTCTCCTCGGCCAGCGCCGCGTCCAGGTCCTCCTCGTCCACGTCCCGGACGGACACCGGCACCTCGTCAGCCGGGCAGGTGCGTACGAGCGGCTGGGCTCCGTCCGGGTCGATGACGCCGCGCAGCACCCGGTGCCGCTCCGCCAGGTCGCGGAGGGCACCGAGCAGAGCGTCCTCGTCCAACCGCCCGGTGAGGCGCAGTACCAGGGGCACGTTGTATGCCGGACTGTCCGGTTCCAGTTGCGCGAGGAACCACAGCCTGCGCTGCACGGCCGACAGCGGGACAGGGCCTTGCCGACCGGTGTCCGCGGGCCGGACGGCTTCCAGCGTCAAGGCCTCCCGAGCGGCCGCGAAACGCGCCTTCAGCAGTGCGTGCGGCCCGTCGCCTGTGGTGTTCATCGTTTCCGTTCCTTGAGGTCGTTCGGCCTGCTCGTCGAGAACGGGACGCATTCCCCTCACGCGCACGACGCGGTCAGATTTCATCCACTTGGCAAACGACCAGCGGCGACGGCAGCCTAAGTCCCCTGAGGATCCGTCAAATCGATCCTTAACGCGTCCATGACGGTATCCAGGCTGCCCTTGACGTGAATTTCACGCGCGTCCGCCGCAGGGTGTCACGATGGTCAGGACCGAGGTGAGGCCGACGTCAGGCCCTCGGAAAAGTGAGAGACCATCCGGCCTTACCGGCGCTGCATTTCACCCTTTCCAGGGTGCTACAGTTCGGCCTGGCCGCAGCGCCGGACACCGAAGATGCCGCGCGACGGACACCCGCCGGGGAAATCCGCGAAAATTGGCTGCCGCGTATTTTTCCGGCGACTACGAAAACCACGAAACCCACGCGGCCGGTCATCCTGTTTTATGGCCTGGCCGCCGGACCGCATATCAGGCGGACCGGGGCGCCTCACCGACGAGGCACTGAACGGGCCGGCGGTTCTCACCGACGGGCCACTGCCGGCGTCCCGGACCGACACCGAAGTCAACGGCCCCGCCCCACGTACGGCGGGGCGACTCCACCGGACCGCAGCGGCCCGGAACCGCAGTCCACTGGATGAACGACGAGGAAGGGGACGCGCGATGGCGAAGACCGGGTCGGACCGCACGTCGGTGCGCCACCGGCAGGGAACGGACCCCGCGCTCGCGGAGGCCGACGCCACCTTGACGGAGCTGTTCGAGGCACAGGTACTGCTGCACCCCGGCCGGACAGCCGTCACCTGTGGCACCGAGCACCTCGACTACGTCACCCTCGACGAGCGCGCCAATCGCCTGGCCCACGCCCTCCTCCAGCACGGCGCCGGTCCCGAGCAGGTCGTCGCCCTGGCACTTCCGCGCTCGATCGACCTCGTGGTGGCCGTCCTCGCGGTCCTCAAGTCGGGCGCGGCCTACCTGCCGTTGGACCTGGACCACCCTCGGGAACGTCTGGAGCGCACCCTCCGGGACGCGCGCCCGGTGCTGCTGCTCAGCCTCGACGCGATCGCACTGCGCACCGACGTCCCGCCCATGGTCCTCCGCGACCCGCGGACCGCGGCGGACCTGGCGCACAGTCCGGTGACCGCGCCCACCGCGGCGGACCGCCACGGCCCGCTCACTCCGTACGCGGCCGCGTACGTCATCTACACCTCCGGCTCCACGGGCCGGCCCAAGGGCGTGGTCGCGTCCCACCACAACGTCGTCCGCCTGTTCACCAGCACCTCCGCCTTCTTCCGCTTCTCCGAGCACGACGTGTGGACGCTCTTCCACTCCTACGCGTTCGACGTCTCGGTCTGGGAGATGTGGGGTGCGCTGCTGCACGGCGGACGCCTGGTCGTGGTCCCCTACGACGTCAGCCGCTCGCCCGAGCGCTTCCTCGCACTGCTGGCCGACGAGCAGGTCACGGTCCTGAGCCAGACGCCGTCCGCCTTCTACCCGCTGATGCACGCCGACCAGGACCGTCCCACGACGGGGAACCCGCTCGCCCTGCGCACCGTGGTGTTCGCCGGGGAGGCACTCGACTTCGCCAGACTGGCGCCCTGGTACGAACGGCACGGCGACGACGCCCCTGCCCTGGTCAACATGTACGGGATCACCGAGACCACCGTCCACGCCACCATCACGGCACTCACCCGCGACGACGCCGTGGCCGGCGCCCCGAGCCGGATCGGCACCGGCATCGCCGACCTTTCCACCTACGTCCTGGACGAGGCACTGCGCCCGGTACCCGACGGCGCGGCCGGAGAGCTCTACGTCGCCGGGCCGGGGGTGGTGCGTGGCTACCTGGGCCAACCGCCGCTGACCGCTGCACGCTTCGTCGCCGATCCCTTCGGACCGCCCGGCAGCCGCATGTACCGCAGCGGCGACGTGGTCCGGCGTACCCGCCAGGGCGGCCTGGAGTTCCTCGGTCGCGCGGACGAACAGGTGAAGATCCGCGGTTTCCGCGTCGAACCCGGTGAGATCGCGGCGGCGCTGGAGGCCCACCCGGTCGTGCACCAGGCAGCGGTCGTCGTCCGCGAGGACACCCCCGGCGATCGGCGCCTGGTCGCCTACGTCGTCCCCCGCCGCCGGGTGCGGGCACCCGCCGACACCACGGCGCACGTCGAGGACTGGGCGAAGGTCTTCGACTCCCAGTACGCGGGCGCCGGGGCGACGGGTGGCGTCGCCTTCGGCGAGGACTTCACCGGCTGGCACGACACCTATGCCGACGGCGCTCCCCTGCCCCTCCCCCACATGCGGGAATGGCGCGACGCAACGGTGGGGCGCATCCGGGAATTTCGCCCCCGTCGCGTCCTGGAGATCGGCGTGGGTACCGGTCTGCTGCTGTCGCAGCTGGCTCCGGGATGCGAGGAGTACTGGGGAACCGACATCTCCCTGCAGGCGGTCGACACCCTGCGCCGCGAGACGGCCGAGCGGCCCCAGCTGGACGGGCGGGTCCAGCTCAGCCACCGGGCGGCCCACGACATCGGCAACCTGCCTGCCGGGCACTTCGACGTGGTGGTGCTCAACTCCGTCCTGCAGTACTTCCCCGACGGCGACTACCTGCTCGACGTGCTGAGCAAGGCCTGGAGCCTGCTCCGTCCGGGGGGAGCCCTCTTCGCCGGCGACGTCCGCGACGCCAGGTCCCTGCGCTGCTTCTCCAGCGCCGTGGTCCTGCGTCGCGCGTCCACGCGGGACGACCGGGCCGTGCTGCGGCAGGCCGTCGAACGCGCCCTGACCCTGGAGGCCGAACTCCTCGTCGCTCCGGACTACTTCCACGCCTTCGCCCGGCGGGAGCCGACGGTGGGTGCGGTGGACGTCCAGGTGCGCCGCGGCCGCCACCACAACGAGATGACCCGCTACCGGTACGACGCCGTGCTGCACAAGGCGGGCACACCGGTCACTCGTACCGCGCCGGACCCCGTCCGGCTGCGCTGGCCCGAGGACGTCGCGTCCGCCGTCGGCCTCGTCTCCCTGCTGCGCGAGCAGCGCCCCGAGTGGCTGAGGGTGACCGGCGTGCCGAACCGGCGGACAGCCCAGGAAGCCGCGGCCGTCCGGGCCTTCGACCACGGAGCGGACGTCGCCGAGGTCCGCGACCTGCTGGCGGGACCACCGCACGGGGTCGATCCGGAGACGGTGTACGCCCTCGGCGCTGAACAGGGCTACCGGGTGGCGGTCGCGCCGTCGGCGACGTCCGCCGACACGATGGACATCCTCTTCTCCCGCGTGGACGGGATCCTGGAGGCGTACGAGCCGACCGTCCCCGTCGCGGAACCTGCGGTCTACACCAACAGCCCCCTGGCGGCACGCCACGGCGCGCAGGAGACCCCCCTCCTCCGGGCCCACCTGCGCGAGCGGCTGCCCGACTACATGGTGCCCGCGGCCGTGGTCTACCTGGAGCGGCTGCCCCTGACGGTCAACGGCAAGCTGGACCGCGCGGCGCTGCCCGCGCCGGAGGCCGGAGGGGACGGCGCCCTCCGCACCCCGCGGTCCCGCGACGAGAAGGCGCTGTGCGAGCTGTTCGCGGAGGCCCTCGGAATCGACCGGATCGGGATCGACGACGGCTTCTTCGACCTCGGCGGCCACTCGCTGCTCGCCGCGAGGCTGGTCGCCGCGATCCGCGCACAGCTGGACGCGGATCTCGGTGTCCGCGATCTCTTCGAAGCGCCGACCGTCGCCGCTCTGGCGCTGCGGCTGCGGACACCGGCGCAGCGCCGCGGCGCGTCCGAGCGCTCCGGTTTCGTGTTCCAGGAAAGTGAGGGAACGTCATGATGAGCCTTGAGCCGGTGGAGGAGCAGGTCTCCGCCACTGATTCCCGATACGTCTGGTCCTATCCGGTCGACCAGCCGGCTTCGGAGCCGCAGGCGAAGAGGATCCGGACGATCTGGTACGTGGGGCTTCCCCTCACCTCCGCCCATCGTGGCAGCCACTCCGGCGGAGGAGCCCTCATCGACGAGGCGGGGGACCAGTCCCGCTACGCGAACGAGGGCACGGTCTACCCGCACTCCGCGCTGGTCGAGATGATCACCTACCAGAACGCGTGCTTCCCCCATCTGGACTGGCAGTACCTGGACATGAGCCATCTCGACTGGGACGTCGTGCGTGCGAGGATCCAGGCGGATCCGCCCGACATGGCGGCGTTCACCGTCTACTCCTCGACCGCGATGTGGGCGTACATCGTCGCCGCCGAGATCAAGCGGGTGAACCCCGACGCCGTGATCGTCTTCGGCAACGACCACCCCGGGATCCTGCATCGCGAGGTCCTCTCGGGCACGTACGGTTCGAAGATCGTGGACTTCGTCTGCACGGGGAACAACGGCCCGTTCACCATGATGGGACTGCTGTCGTGGCTCGAGGGGAGGATCGACCTCTCGCGGATCCCGTCGCTGGCGTACCGGGGCGGCGCCGGGGAGATCCACAACCAGCCGGCGCCCACGTATCCCCTGTCGGGACGGATGCTTCCCGACTACCGCCTCATCGAGGACCAGCTGAAGGCCCACTACGACGACGCGTTCAAAGTCTGGTACGCGTCGCACTACGAATTGCAACGCATGGTCACCCTGCCGCTGGACGGCGGCTGCAACTGGGGACGGCGCCCCACACGCCGGTGCCTGCACTGCTCCATCCAGGGGCTGACGCCGAAGACGACGGACGTCGGCGCGGCCGTTTCCACGCTGGAAGTACTGGTCGGCCAGCTGAAGTCGAACGTCTACGCTGCGGGCGACTCCACTTTGGGGATGTCGAAGGCCCAGTGGGGCGGGAGTTCCTCGTTCCTCGACGAGCTGGCCGAGGCCTGCGCCGGGTCGGAGATCCTCCGTGGGCAGCGGTTCATGCTCGCCTACGGCCTGGTCTACGAGTTCCTGCAGGCGGCGGAGCTCTGCAAGGGGTTCGTGCAGACCTGGAACGTCGGTATCGAGGCCTTCGACCCCAAGCTGCTGAAGGGCAACTCGAAGGGCATCAACAAGGGACCCGACCGGGTGATCGAGGCCTTGGAGCTGGCGCAGAGCCTCGACTACAAGATGTACCTCTCGGGGATCCTCGGTCTCCCGGGCACCACTTTGCGGCAGCTCAAGGAGGAAGTGGACAACTGGCTCTCCATAGCGGAGGCCTACGCGGGATCCATCACGACGATATCCGTCGCCGCGCCGGCGATCATCCCCGGATCCCGTATGTACCGTGACGCCTTCAACCAGCACGCGACCGTCAGGGAATGGCATGGCGAGCTGCTGCCCATCAGGAAGCTCTCCGAGCTCTACATCCGGGAGAACACCGAAGTGGAGCTGGCGGACGTCGAAGCGGCACTGGCCGATCTCGGGCGGGGGGTCATCGCCCTGGACAACGCCGGCGCTAACGTCAAGTTCGGCGGTTACATGCTGGGCGGGGTGGACCACGAGGAGACGTACGAACGCCGCCTGCTGCACGAGATCTTCAGCGAGCTCCGCTGACCCGACCACCCTCGGTCGGCGCTTGCAGCCCATGACCAACCGACGACAGCACTGGACCAGCCGTGACGAATCCCTTCGAAGACCCGACCGCACACTACTTCGTTCTCTCCAATGAGGAGGGCCAGCACTCCCTCTGGCCCGTGCGCGCAGGCGTCCCGGAGGGGTGGGAGATCACCTTCGGAGAGGCACCGCGTCAGGATTGCCTCGACCATGTCGAACGCTCCTGGGCCGACATGCGCCCCAGGAGTCTGGTCGCGGCCATGGAGGAGGGCTCAGTGCCGGTTCAAGGGGAAGAGTAGAAGCGGTACCTCGTCGAGATGACCAGACATACAGACAGCGAAGCATTCGCCGGAGGCTGGTTCCGGGTGATCAAGCGCTCAGCGAAGCCCCGTGCCCGGCTGATCTGCTTTCCCCATGCCGGTGGTGCCGCGAGCTTCTTCCGGGACTGGGCGGACCTGCTCCCCGACGACATGGACCTTGCCGCCGTCCGATATCCCGGTCGTGAAGACCGGTTCCTGGATCCCCCGCCCACGTCCATGGCGGATCTGGCCGACCCGGTGGCGCGTGCGTGCCTGGCGTCGGGCGACGTTCCTCTGGCGCTCTTCGGTCACAGCATGGGAGCGTCCGTCGCGTACGAGGTGGCGCTTCGGATGCGGTCCTCCGGCAGCAGTCAGGTGACGGATCTGTTCGTCTCCGGCTCAGCAGCACCCGGTCGGAGTTCGCGTTCGCGGGACCCGCTCACCATGACGGACGCGGAGATCCGTGAAGACGTGGCAGAACTCGGGGGTGCGGACGCGAACGCCCTCGCGGACCAGGAGCTCTGGGAACTGCTGATCCCGTCGATCCGCGCGGACTACCGACTGATCGGACGCTATCGGGCGGCGTTCTCCGCGAGGGCCCCGCTCGACGTTCCGATGGTCGCCTACTACGGCCGCGCGGACGCGGATGTGGATGCGGCCTCCGTTGCCGCCTGGGCCGAGGCGACGAGCTCCACCTTCGCCATGCGGTCCTTCGACGGCGGCCACTTCTACCTCAAGGACCATACTCCCGGTCTTGTCGCTGATCTTCTCGGTCGTCGGGCGCCCTCCCGCGCGTGACCGCTCGCAGATCGGACGGCCTCGGGCGCGCCGGTTTGCCCTCCGGTTCCGGGAAGGCAAGAGCGCGGGGGCGGCAGGACGGCGCCGGAGTCCTCGTGGCCGGAACATCCCGAGGACAGATCCGGCCAGGCGCGGGAAGATGGAACCGGGACGTGCCGAGTGCGTCGCCGTCGCCATTCTCGGGCAGCCACTTCCGCACGGCCGAGAAGAGGAGACCTGCGGCGCAGTCGATCGCAGAACGACCCGTTGCGCCGCCCAGGCGGTCGGGGTGCCCGCTTCCGCCAAGCTCTGTTCCACTGGATCGCGCACGGAGGCAACCATGGGCGCAGTCCTCGGTGACGTACTGGGTTTCGCGGCCGCCGTCGCGATCAGCCCGCTCCCGATCATCGCGGTCATCCTCATCCTCGCCACACCCCGGGGACGTCTCAACGGGGTCCTCTTCACCGTCGGCTGGATCCTGGGGCTCGCGGTACTGGGCGCGGTGATGCTCGTGATCGCTTCCCCCGCAAGTGCCTCGGCCCACGGTCACCCTGCCACCTGGGTGGCAGTTCTCAAACTCGCCCTGGGCGCGTTCCTCGTCCTCTTCGGTGCCCGGTTGTGGCACCGGCGCCCGAGGGATCCCTCACAAGCACAGTTGCCGAAATGGATGGGCGCGATAGACCGCCTTACGCCGGTCAAGGTCCTGGGACTCGGACTGGCCTTGGCAGCGCTCAACGCCAAGAACGCCCCGCTGACCATCGCCGCGAGCGCCACCATCGGCTCAGCCGGGCTACCGGTCGGGCAGCAGATCGCATCGCTGGCGATCTTCGTCCTGATCGCCACCCTCGGCCTGCTGGTCCCACTGGGAGTCTTCCTGTTCGGAGGAGAGCGAGCGAAGACCACACTCGGTGGCTGGAAGGACTGGGCAGCTCAGCACAATGTTGCCGTGATGGCGATCCTGTTCTTCGTTCTCGGGCTGAAACTGCTCGGTGACGGCATCGGCATCCTTGCCTCCTGACAGCCTGCCCACGAGTGGCACTGCGGTTCGATCACGGGGGCGCACGTTCGAGACGACGGCCCCAACCACTCGTGACCTGGGCGAACCATCCCGTGAACGTCCGTGGGTGTGCACCTCGGCGACCATGGCGCTCGGTGCTCCCCATGCTCACACTGCGTGACCTGGGGGCGAGGAAACGATCTCCATCGACGGGATGCAAGCGCCCCATCAGGGCATTTCACCGCAGTGCGGCGGTCCGATGTTCCGGTGGGACGCGGCGCCGGGCAGCGGAGTGTGCAGGTCCGCACGGCAGGGGGGCCGCCGGCCGCGGTCGAAGCGCTCCTGACCGCCAGGGAATGGCGGACCTGCACACGTGAACAGCGGTGAGATCCCGTCGCCGGATCGCACCGAACAGCCTGGTCAGGCGCCGGTGTCCTGTGCTGCGCCGCTCACGTCGTCGAGCAGCAGCCCCTCAAGGGCGGCCGCGAAGTCGGCGAGGACGGGGTGGTCGAACAGCAACTGCACCGCCACCGGGAGCTCCAGGGCTTCCCGCAGCCGTCCGGCGACACGGGTGGCGGCGAGGGAGTGACCACCCAGGGCGAAGAAGTTGTCGCCCTGCCGGACGGAGGAAACGCCCAGCACCGCGGCCCACACGTCGGCGACGAGTTGTTCGGCCTCTCCGCTGGGCGGCACCTGCGAGCGCCCTGAATCATCGGTCGGTTGCGGGAGTGCCGCACGGTCGACCTTGCCACTGGTCAGGGTGGGCAGTGCCGGCATTCTCACCCACCGGCTGGGGACCATGTGCTCGGGCAGTCTCAGACGCAGCCGTGCCTGGACGGCCGTGGCGTCGATGCCGTCGGGCACCAGATAGCCGACCAGGTGGGTGTCGCCGCCCGAGCCTGACACCGCCACCGCTGCGTCGGCCACCTGCGCGTCGGCTCGTAGCGCGGCCTCGATCTCGCCCGGCTCGATGCGGTATCCGCGCACCTTCACCTGATCGTCGCGTCGGCCGTGGAACTCCAGCGCCCCGTCACTCCGACGGCGGGCCCTGTCACCTGTGCGGTAACACCGCTCGCCGGGCGCGAAGGGGTCGGCCGTGAATGCCGCCGAGGCCAGATTCCGGTATCCGCGTGCCACGCCGCTGCCGGCCACCCACAACTCGCCGACCACTCCCGGCGGTACCAGTCGGCCGAGCGGGTCCACCACGTAGCAGCGCGCGCCCGCCACCGGACGCCCGATCGGGATCGGGTCGTCCGTCACGGTCACCGGGTGCACGGTGGCCGTGACGGTCGTCTCGGTCGGCCCGTAGGAGTTCCACACGTGACCGACCCTGCTCAGCAGGTCACGCGCGAGCTGCGGGTCCAGCATCTCGCCGCCGGTGAGGACGCGCATCTCCGGGTGGCCCGGCCAGTCCGCGGCGAGCAGCATGCGCATCGACGTGGGCGTCAGGTGCAGCACGGTGACGCCGCTGCCGGTGATCCGCTCGGCCAGGGCGTACCCGTCGGTCGCGCAGGACCGTTCGACGATGACACAGCGGCCCCCGGCCGCCAGCGGGGCCCAGATCTCCTCGACCGAGACGTCGAAGGAGAGGGGAGCCACCGCGGCCATCGAGTCGGCCGGACCGATGCCGGGCGTGACACGGAATCCCTCGACGAAGGCGGCCAGGTTGGCGTGTGTCACCTCGACGCCCTTCGGCCAGCCGCTCGACCCCGAGGTGTGCAGGACGTAGGCCAGGCCCTCGGGGCGTGCCCCGGGCAGGGCGCGCGGGACGGCTTGCGCGGCCAACTCGTCGGCGTCCAGCGGGGTGGGCAGTGTGGGCGGAACCGGTCCGCGCGCCAGTACCGCCCGTGCGCCGCCGTCGGCGGCGAGCTGGGCCAGCCTTTCTGCGGGGTAGTCGGCGTCCAGCGGCAGATAGGCCGCCCCGGCCCGCCACACGGCCAGCAGGGCCGCGGGGAGCAAGTGGTCCCGGGGCACGCTCACTCCCACGACGTCACCAGGGCCGATCCCGGCGTCGAGCAGCCCCGCGGCCACCCGGTCGGACCAGGCGGCGAGTTCGGCGTAGGTGAGGGAGCCCTCGGGCCCGGTCACCGCGACCGAGTCCGGCCGGGTGGCGGCCGCGTCGAGCACGGCGTCCACCACGGTCGCCGGCATCGGCTCCGGCAGCGCGGTTCCCGCGGCCAGAGCCAGCAAGGCGTCACGTTCCCGCGGGCTGACCAGTTCGATTCCGGCGAGCGGCAGATCGGGCTGGGCCAGTCCGGTCCGCAGGGTCCGGAGCATGCGCTCGGCGAAGGCCTCCGCATCCGTCCGCGTGAATCGCCTGGTGGCGTACTCGATCTGGAGCTCGGCTCGGGTGGCCGTCCGCGAGACGAAGACCGAGAGTTCGTTGGCCGCGGCGCCGCTCCCCCGGTCCGAGCGGAGCTCGAGGCGGATGGGCCCGCTGGACAGAGTCGCGGGTTCGTCGAGCGGCAGCATGGTGATGACGACCGGAGTGCGCGACGCACCGTTCGCCCGGTGGACGGGCAGGTGGTCGATCAGCTCGCGCGCGGGGAGTTCCTGGTGGGCGAGGGCGGCGACGGTGGTCGTGGCGCAATGCCCGACCAGGTCCCGGAAGGTCAGCTCGCCGTCGAGGCGCAGCCTCAGCGGCAGCGTGTCCACCAGCGGGCCCAGCAGGCGCTCGGTTCCGGTCCGGTGACGGCGGGCGGCGGCCGCGCCGATCACGACGTCGTCGTGTCCGCTGAGGCCGCCGGTCACGAGTCCCAGGGCGGCCAGGTAGCCGGCGAACGGGGTCGTCCCGGTCTCGGCCGCGAAGCGGCCCAGGCGGGCCAGCAGTGGCTGCTCCAGGGGGACGGTCACGCGCTCGGTGGCCCACCCCGGTGCCTCGTCGCTCCCGGGCAGGTCGTCGGGTATGACGGCCCCTTCCAGGGCGGTCCGCCAGTACGCGTCCAGCCGCTCGTGGCGGGGACGATCGGCGTCGAGTTCCTGCTCATGAAGGGCGATGTCGCCCATCTGGAGGGGAAGGTCGTCCACCGGGTCTCCGGCGAGCTCTGCGGCGAGTTCGCGCAGGAAGACGGGAACGGAGGCGCCGTCGAAGGCCACGTGGTCCACGGCCACGGACAGTTCGCCCGCATTATCGGCGGTCCGGGCGAACGAGGCGCGCAGCAGCGGCGTTTCGGTTCCGAGGTGGAAGGTGTGTCCCGCCGTGTCCCGGTGCAGCGCGTCGAGACGCCGCTGCTGCTCGTCGGCGGGCAGTGCGCGCAGGTCGGCCTCGGTGACCGGGACGGGCACCGGCGGACCTGGCACCATGTACGGCTCGGTGTCGAACCGGACGGTGCTGCGCAGCACCTCATGGCGTCGCACGATGGCGTCCAGCGCCTCGCGTACGGCCGGTCCGCTCACCGGGCCCCCCACGCCGATGCGCATCGTCAGGGTGGTGACGGGGGTGTCCGGGGCGAGCTGGCGCAGCAGCCAGAACTCCCGTTGCATGGCGGTGAGCGGGTGGCGGGACAGGCCCGGCGTGCGACGCAGGGGCGGCTCGGGGGCGATCTTGTCCATGGCGCGTGCGAGCAGGGCCGCGGTGGGGTGGTCCAGGAAGGCCGCGAGCGGCACCGGCGTCCTCCGGCGTCGTCCGAGCTCGCTGACGACTCGGGCGGCGGCCAGCGAGTGTCCGCCGAGGTCGGCGAAGCGATCGTCGACTCCGACCAGGTCGATGCCCAGGACCTCGGCGATGACGTCCGCGATGAGCTGCTCGGTGTCGTCGCGTGGGGCCGTGTACGGGGCGTCCGGCCGGCGTCCGGCCGTGATGACGGGCAGTGCCCCGCGGTCGACCTTGCCCGTGGGATGGACGGGGATGCGGGGCAGCACGGCGATCCGCCAGGGGACGGCGTGCGACGGCAGCCGGGCGGTCAGCCAGGCGCGCAACTCCCCCTCCGTTGCCGAGTCCGACTCGGCGTATCCGACGATCCGGTCCCCGGTGGCCAGGACGACGGCGTGCCGGACACCAGGGTGGTCGGCGAGCACCGCCTCGACCTCGCCCGGTTCCAGGCGGACACCGCCGACCTTCACCTGTTCGTCGGCGCGTCCGACGAAGTGGTAGGTGTCCCCCAGGCGTCGCACCAGGTCGCCCGTGCGGTACCCGAAGGAGCCGAACCGCTCGGCGGTCAGTTCGGGACGGTTGAGGTATCCACGGGACACACACGGCCCGGCGACCCACAACTCGCCGGTCTCCCCTTCGGGGAGGGTCGCGCCGTCCGGTCCCCGGACGGAGAGTTCCGCTCCGGCGATCGGCTGCCCGATCGAGGGGTTGCCGGTGCCGTGCCGGTCCACCTCCTCCATGGTGCAGGCCACGGTGCACTCGGTGGGGCCGTAGCCGTTGAGCACACGCCGGACCTGAGGGTGGGCGTAGACCCGGTCGCACAGGGCACGGGTGACCAACTCACCGCCCGTGATGACGGTTCGCACGTTCGCCGGCAGGGTGTCGCGCATCAGCGCCGACAGGGCGGACGCCGCGGCGATGAGCACGGTGACCTCGGAGCGCGCCGGGAGCGCGGACACGGCGAACAGGTTCTCCGCCAGGATGACGGTGCCCCCGGCCACCAGCGGGGCGAAGATCTCGACGGTCGACGGGTCGAAGCACACCGACGTCGCCGCCAGCATGCCCCGCAGTTCGTCCGTGGAGAGGTAGTCCGCGTACCAGCGGATCAGGGTGTGGAGATTGCGGTGCTCCACGACCACGCCCTTGGGCGTGCCGGTGGAGCCCGAGGTGTACATGACATACGCGGGGCTGCGCGCATCGGTCTCCAGACCGAGGCTGTCGGCGGGTTGTACGTCCTCGACGGGCACGGACGTGGCGGTGGCCGGCACGACGTGCTCCGTGCCCGCCGAGGTGAGGACCGCCGAGAGCGAGGCGTCCTCGGCGATGAACCGGATGCGCTCCTCGGGATAGGCCGGATCCAGGGGTACGTAGGCGGCGCCGGCCTTCATCACCCCGAGGATCGCCGGGATCAACCACTTGTCCCGCTCGACGCACAGACCGACACAATCACCGTCGCGCACCCCCGAGGCGTGCAACCGCCTGGCAATTCCATTCGCCAGGCGATCGATTTCCGCGTAGCCGAATCTGGTATCACCGACCACCACCGCGGTGCGGTCAGGAGTTGTTCGCGCTTGCCGCTCGAACGCCTCGTGCACACATGACGCATTCACATGAAGATCAGTTCTCATCGAGCTCACTGTTCACCGTGCGCACGGAGCATGCCGCAGCGCAGCACCACTGCAACTCTCCAGCTCAGCGTGGGTCGTAAGCACGTTTCGGGGCGCACGCAATGGAGTGGATGCACGCAGTACGGCGGGCTGAGACAACCTCTGCCACACGTACCCCATTTCCAGGCGCTTTCCTTCAACGGATTCGAACTGTAACACCGTTCGACGGCCGGCGACGGGAATCGAAATCAAGACGACGTTAGGGCCCCGTATGAATCCCGGGAGCGTCGTCCGCCGCAGAGCGATGCTCCGTGAGCCTTGCCAGGAAGTACAGGGCCGACGTCCACAGCCCAGGCAGGACGAACAGCGGGCGGACTTGCCGGAACAGTTCTTGGCCACTGCCGCCTCCCGGGGCTCTGGCTGGCACCGCCTTCGCTCACCAGGGTGGGGTGCCGACGCCTCCACGACCATGGCCAGGAAGGACCAGACGCCCGGCCGGGCCACGCCATCCGCGCCCGCCGCAAACCCGGTGGCCCTCCCGGGGAGGCGTCGCTGACGGTCGGCGGCGGTATGTTCAAGGCCACCTCCAACGGCAGTTGCCAGCCGTCATCCCACAGGCCACCCGCGAAAGGCCACCCATGTCCGAACACGATGCCCTCGTTGAAGTGGCCGAGTCCCTGCGCGAGGCCCTGGCGGCCCACGACCTGCCGCGACTGGCTGCCCTGCTGGACCCCGCGGTGCGCTGGGGCGGTGAGGAGGACACCGAAACCACCTGCCGCAACCGTGAAGACGTCCTGCGGTGGTACGAGGGACTGCACGCCGCGGGAGTCCGCACCCACGTCGGTGAAGTCTCCGCCCACCAGGCCATCACGCTGGCGACCCGCGTCGACTGGCCCGATGAAGACGACCCGGACGAAGAGCGACCCGCCGAGCTCTTCCACGTCTTCCGGGTCCGCAACGGCCTCATCTACGACATCCGCGGATACGACAATCGCCGGCAGGCCCTGGACGCAGCCACCACGCACGCAACGTGACGCGACACATGTGAGTCCAGGCGGCCCGTGGACAGTGGGACGGTACTTCCAGACCGGCCAGAACCTACGGACGACAACAAGAACGGCGCGCTCTTCGCCCACAACCCGGACGACGATGCGGCCGGCCAGCGATGGTTCCTTCAGGACGCCAACGATGTCAGCAACGGCAGCAACGAGGTGGTGCTGAGGTCGAAGGACGGGGGATTGCCCTGGATTCTCAACGCCTGGAGCGACGCCATCAACGAGTATCCGGTGGTCACCGTGGCCCGCTTCACCGAAGAGACTGCCTTCGCGGTGGATGACCCACGTGAAGTTTCCCCAAAGCCGGGTAGTTAACGTTTCCGCAGGTCACGCAAGACAGTGAAGGTGTGCCCGGCGTAACGCAACGGAGCTCGTTGGTACAAGAAGTCAACAAGACACCTTTGCCGGAGTCGCCCGATACGGTCACCGACGTGAGCAGGCACCAGGCCTTCGGTGCCGACCGGCGCCTGTCGTGCCACGATCCACAACCGTCTGGCAGGGCAACCGCATGAGCATCGTTCCCGCACGTGACGTCGCGTAACGCCCAAGGCACCCGACGCGGGCTGCCACCAACAAGGGCCGCAGTACGTCCTCGAGGCGGCGTTACCATCGCGGATCTGGCCATCCTGGCGCTGCCCTGGGACCCGGCCGAGCACCAGAACCACAGCCCGCCGCATGCGCCTGCGGCTGAGCCGGATGCTGGGCTTCCCCGGAAACCTCCACGTCGACCTGAGCGCCTACGGTGCCCGCGAGGCGCATGGATCATGGACGACAGTCTCCAAGGGATCACTGACATCCACGGCACCGCCTTCAGCCGACCGATGCGTTCTGTGTCGCCTTGTGTGCTTCGGTGAGGGCTCGCTGCCTGAGGTTGCCGCCGAACAACTGAATGGTGGCGGCGGCCAGGATGTCATCCCTGCAGATCGTCCGCCCGTCCCCCCTGCGGGTTGACAGGGCCCGGTGGGAATCCTTGGGGAACGGGGGTGGGGCCGGTTCGCCCGACATCACCAGGGTGACCGTACCGAAACGTTTGACCCCGCCCTCGCGGACGACCATGGCCGCGTCTCGGGCGAGGTCCGTCAGGAACACGCTCGCGATACCGTCCAGGTCACGGACCATCGCTGGGACAGCCGTCACTCTCCGGCTCCGCAGCAGCTTCTTCACCCCGGCTTCGAACCTGTGGGAGCCGACCGCAGCACTTGGTTTGCGCGACCTGCTGCGCTTACGAGAAGGCACGATGACGCCCTCGGCGTCGTACAGGACACCGGTCAGGCCTCGAAACGTCGGGCTGTGGTCGTACCACTTGGTCCCCACCTCGAGCTCGACGTTCCGGTCGATCGCCGAGAGAAGGTCCTCGGGAAGCAGCTTCTTGCGGGCCTCCGCCGCCGCTGCTCTCCACGCGCCGTCGATGATCGCCGTCAGCACTATCCGCGTCACCGACGCGGCGGCCCACGCGGCCGACCGAGACACGTGCATCGGGGTCACGTCCCTGAACACCGCTTTGACGAGAGAAGGCTTGAACGGCGAGACATCCATCACCGAAACGGTCTCGAGACCGCTGCGCTCAGGACGTGCGGGCAGTGTGGCCATCGGAAGGAACGCTCCCTGCTGTCGGAGGCATCAGAGGCCCACACTTCACCACGCGGGCCTGCTCTCTTCCCCCATCCTCCGTCGAAGCGGCACCCGGTCAAAGGCCTGACGGGCACATCCCGACGGCCGGGCCGATGATTGGCCACCTCCCGCACGCCCCCGTCCCGTGGCAGCTGCGTCCCCCGTCCGGCTGCACCCCGTTCTCCCTGGCCCCTGCCGCCGAGGAGGAGCGGCCGGTGAAGCGCGCGCAGAACGACAACTGGGCGGCCAACCTGCGGGGGCCGAAGGCGTTCCATGCCCGTGGGGGGCACTTGAACGTGCCCCGCTGATCCGGTCCCGCAGCCGGGCGGGCCGGGCAGAGACGGTACTGCGGAAGCCGTCGGTGACCGCGTCCACATCTGGACGCAAATGCACTTGCGGATCGCGGGCGTCTCGCGGCAATGGCTCGAAACCTCGGGCTACGCCTCGATGGAGCCCGGATTTCACACCGTCTACTGCGCGTTCACGCAGGCCTGGAACCGAGCGCTTGGCGATGTGGGCCTCGGCTGACTCCTGAAGGCCGCGACGGGCACGGCCGATTCCGGGCCGCCGAGGTGATCCGACAGCGGTGCCGGAGGACCGCGTTCTTGCGCGGTTCCGGAACCGGCTGCCGGATCCCCGCCCGGGGAGGCCCGGTGGACGTCCGCGGATCGAGAGGACGTCACCAGTCCGAGTTGGTCGCCCCCAGACTCAGCAGGACCTGGTCGAAGGTGTTGCCGTCGTTGTCATCGGTGTACGACATGGAGAGTGTGCCGAACGGGGAGGAAGCCAGCGAGAGCTGCTCCTGCCGACCGGTCGTGACCTGGCTGACGGGCTGGGCCGGCAACCGGCCGGTGAAGGTGCCGTCGGGGTTGAGGCCCCGGGCCCAGACCGCCGGATCGGTGCCGGTGACGCTCCAGCCGACCACGGCGTCGCGCTGGTCGTCGATGCCGACGGTGGGATTGCCCGCTCCGGCTCCGCTGGAGACCTCGACCTCGGAAGAGCCGGCGGTGCCGGTCGCGGAGAACGATCGCGCCCAGACGCCACGGGTCCCGGTGTGATCGGACTCCCACACCACGGCGAAGTCGCCGTTGAAGTCGGCGGCCACGGCCGGGCGCTGCTGCTGCTGCCCGTCGCCGAGGCTGTTGGCACTGCGGCGGCTGAGCGTGACCGCCCCGTTCGCCTTGGCCAGCTTCACCAGACCGATCTGGTAGACGCCGTTGTTGTCGGTGTCCTCGTCCCAGACGACGACGGCGTCGCCCGAGGCGGAGGTCGCGACGTCGGGGTTGTGGTGCGCGCCGCCGGCCGCGTTGACCGTCACCTCGTAGGCCTTGGCGGTGGTCCCGGTGAACCCGGCTGCCTTCACCGTCGCCGCCGCCGTGCCCTGGACGTCCTCCCACACCACGGAGAACGCGACCGCCGTGGTGCTGTTGGGCGCGCCGTCCGGATCGACCGCGACACGCGGATGGATCTGCTGGCCGTCGGCGCTCGCGTTGGCCTGGCCGGAGCCGAGGAGCGCGCCGGCCGGCGAGAGCACACGGTAGGTGACGTTGTAGAACCCGTTGCCGTCCGGGTCCTCCGCCCACACGACGACGGCGTTGCCCCGGTCGTCGAGTCCCACGTCGGGCTGGAGATGCCGCCAGGCCACGCCCGCGGTCCCGCCGGCCGAGAGCTTCTTCTCGTAGGCCGAGACGCCGTTGCGGTACATCCGCACCCACACGTCGCTGTGCGCGTTGTCCCCCGGGTTGGTCGAGTCGCGGTCGTCCTCCCACACCACCGCGACGTCGCCGAGGCGGTTGGCCGCGATCGAGGCGGTGTCCTGGTCACCCGCGGAGTCACTGTTCGCGGTCACCCAGGACGAGGGACCCGCCGCCGAGGCCGGGGCGACCGCGGCGAGGACGGCGACCAGGCCGGCGACGGCCGCGCCGAGTACGGAGAGCTTACGCATCGGCCAACCCCGGCCTTCCCTCGTGGATGACAAAGGTCCGGGCGGTGGTCGCCGGCGCGCCGTGTTCGGTCACCGTCGCCACCGACCGGAAGTCGGCTGTGAGCTGCGACGGCGTGATGTGCGTGCGGACGTAGCCGCGCCGTTCGGAGTAGAAGCGCAGATGCGGGTTGAGCGATCCGTTGGGGATCGTCGTGGTGGCGCTTCCGTTGCCGGTGCTGGTGATGGAGGTGCAGACGAGCTCGGAGCCGATCGTCGCCGACGACGGATTGGCGTAGTCGGCCTTGAGGTCGTTGGCCCATGCCGTGTGCACGTCACCGGTGAGGACGACCGGGTTGCGTACGCCGCGGTCGATGATGCCCTGCTGTATCCGCGCCCGGCTGGCCCGGTACCCGTCCCAGGCATCCATGTTCATAGCACCCGCCGAGTTGACGTTGCGGGCGAAGAAGACCTGCTGGCCTATGAGGTCCCAGGTGCTCAGGTGTTGGCCGAGTCCGTCGAGCAACCACGCCTCCTGGTTCGCGCCGGTGATCGAACGGGCCGGCAGATCGGCGTCGGCGCAGACCTTCATCCCGTCGCCGCAGGCCTGGTCGTCGCGGAACTGGCGGGTGTCGAGCATGTGGAACGTGGCGAGGGTGCCCCAGCGGACCCGGCGGTAGAGCGGGATGCTGTTGCCGGAGGGGGTCGCGGCGGCCCGCAGCGGCATGTTCTCGAAGTAGGCCTGGTACGCGGCGGTGCGACGCGCGGTCCACTGGGCCGCCGTCAGCACCGGGCTGCTGTCGGCGCGGACCATGTTGGCGTAGTTGTTCTCCACCTCGTGGTCGTCCGGCACGACCAGCCACGGCGCGATCGCGTGCGCGGCCTGCAGGTCGGGGTCGCTGCGGTAGAGCGCGTAGCGGCGGCGGTAGTCGGCCAGCGACACGATCTCGCTGCCGAGGTGCTGACGCACGGCGCCGGCGGTGGCGCCACTCTCGTAGATGTAGTCGCCCAGGTGCAGGATCAGGTCGGGGCGGTCGTCGGCCATGCGTCGGTAGGCGGTGTAGTAGCCCTGCTCGTAGTGGGCGCACGAGGCGAAGGCCATCGTGAAGTCCCGCCCGACCGTGTTCGGAGCCGGCGCGGTGCGGGTCCGGCCCACCGGGGAGGTGAATCCCTGGGCCCGGAACCGGTAGTAGTACTCAGAGTCGGGGGCGAGTCCCCCGGCCAGCACGTGCACCGCGTGGGCCTGTGCGTAGCGCGCGGTGAACGTGCCGGAGCTGACGAGGGCGGTGAAGTTCTGGTTGGTCGACACCTGCCAGTCGACGGCGACGTCGGCGTTGGGCATGCCGCCCTGACCGTCCGCGTTGGTCGGTGTGGGAGCCAGACGCGTCCAGAGAACCACGCTGTTGTCGTCCGGTTCGCCGGAGGCGACCCCGAGCGTGAAGGGGAAGGGAGTGGAGGCGGCGGCTGGCTGAGCCACCGCCCCGAGCTGGAGCGCTGCGACGCTCGCGGTGGTGAGCCCGCCTAGGATGAAGATGCGGCGACTGAGGTTGCTCATGGCCGCAGATGCTCGCGGGCGCAGGTGAACTTCCCGCCCTGCGATGAGGACGGTCAAGTGACATGACCAAACCGCGAGTTGGTGGGCTTTTGTACGGCTATCGCGGGCACCGAAGCTGGAACTCAGCCCCTGACCAGCCGTTGCGGTTCAGCCGCACTGTTCACATCCTCGGCATCCGGTTAACCGCCCCTCCAATGACGGCCCTGACACGCAACCCGTCCTTCATTTTCTGACATGGTTCGATCAACGAAGCATGTCCTGACGGGCCCGTCATACTACTTACCCGAGGAGAGCCCAGCAGCTTCCACCGATGCCTCCCGCAACGCGCGAGGGCATCGTGCCGGCCGGGTCCCTCGCAGCGGCCGGCTGGAGCGCCGCCGGTACCGAAGTACCACGCACCACGGGTGACCACGGCGGCGCTCAGAGCGGCGAGCGCATGTCAATTGGGTGCGGTTCGGTTTGAGAGACCTGGTGACCAGGTGTTGCGGCTTGTGGCAGCCCGGTAAGTCCTTGGGTGGTGCGGGGTTGGGCCCGGCGCGTCAGCGCTGGCGGAATCCGGGAGGCACGGGTGGAAGAAGCGCGCTGTCCGCGGGGTGGTCCATGGCCAGCGGCTGACGACGGTGTCATGACGGGTTGCTGCGGCGGCGCTGGACGCCTTTGCCAGCCTGCCGGGTGTTGTGCAGACCATGTTGAGCGGGAATCTCCGTGCGGTCGCGGAGATCAAACTGCAAGTGTTGGCGTTCTCCAGAGCCGGTGACTGCGGCTGGGACACAGGTGAGGAGAACCGAGCCAGCGCGCTCCTCTGCAGGGCAGGCGGGACGCCATGGCCGGGCCTCGATTTCACTCACTGAAATCACCGGTGACGTGCCGCACAAACACGGTGCGGGGGCCGAGGTCGGCCCCCGCACCGTGCCGGTATTCGTCAGAGCGGCAGGTGGTGCTTCTTTCGGCGGTGTCGCTCACTGAGGGCAGTGAGCGTGGCGAGGACTGAGAAGGGCATGAACGCGATCAGCATCTCACTGGCAGTGAGGCCACCCTGTGGTACTAGGAACGCCAGTGTCACCAGTGTTCCCGCCACCAGTCCCACGAGGATGGGGTGGCGTGCGGCCCAACGGTTCGCAGCGTCACGACGTGGGGAAACACCCATGGTCACCACCGGTTCCATCTGCTGTAGCGGTGCCAGCCGCTTCTGAATCCGTTCCGGTATGCGCGTCGGACCGTGCTGCAACCGTACCGGCGCCACCGCGAAGCAGGACGACCGAAGTAGTGGCCGTACCGGCCGGCTCCGTGACCGAGTCCTCCCCAGACCGCACCCCGCCATGCGGTGGCGCAGAAGCCGCCCCAGTGCCGCTTCCATCGGGGCGTGGAGCAGCGGTACGACAACGCGTTGCCGATTGCACCACCAGCGATGGAGCAGGCGACGGCTCCCCAGCCGGCGGTCAATACGAACACTCCGGGCCGGATCCCGTACCTCGGCGACCCGCACCTGGCAGCAGACCCCTGACGGATCCGGGCAGCACGGCCGGAATCTCGGGGGGCGACCGCTCGCCTGGGCGGGCAGGAAGCCTGCGCGGCACGGTGGCGTGCTCCTGGGTCGGCCCGATCGGGCGAGGACCGGGGACGCACGCCGATGCAGGCTCTGGCCACGCCGCTGGGGCTGCGTACCGGGGCCGGGGCGGCCGGCGGATCCGGCCTGTCCGTCAGAGGTGCCGCTGGAAGTCGAGTTCGCTGGCCAGCAGTGCCGCGCCGGCAACTCCGGCGCGCGGGCCGAGTTCTGACAGCACGATCTGCAGGTTCCCCGTGGCGAGCGGCAGCGAGCCCTTGTACACGACGCTGCGGATCTCGGCGAGCAGGAGATGGCCGAGGCCGGAGACGCCGCCGCCGATCACGATCATCGACGGGTTGATGAAGCTGACCAGCGTGGCGAGGACTTGCCCCACCCGGTGGCCGCCGTCACGGATCAGGTTGACGCACGTGACGTCCCCGCCGGCCGCGCACTCCGCCACGTCCACGGCGGTGAGGAGGCCCTCCGCGGCGAGGCGTTCGGCCAGCGCCGGCGACTGCCCCGAACGGGCGGCCTCGGTGGCGTCCCGGGCCAGGGCCACACCGCCGAAGAGGGCCTCCAGGCAGCCGGTCCTGCCGCACGAGCAGGCCGGTCCCTCAGCCTCGACCTGAATGTGGCCGATGTCGCCTGCGGATCCCTCCGACCCGCGGTAGATCTGGCCGTTGACCTGCACACCGCAGCCTATTCCGCTGCCGATCTTGACGAACAGCAGGTTGTCGACGGTCTTGGCCACCCCCGCGTACCGCTCGCCGAGGGCCATCACGTTCACGTCGTTGTCCACCACGACCGGGCAGCCGTGCGCGCGGGTGAGGGTGTCCCGGACGGGGAAGCGGTCCCACCCCGGCATGATCGGCGGGGAGACCGAGATGCCCTCCTTGAAGCTGACCGGCCCCGGCAGGCCGATGCCGATGGAGTTGAACCGCGCGCACCCGGCCTGGTCCGCCATTTTGTTCAGGAGTTCGTTGACCCTGTCCAGGACCGCGCGCGGACCTTTGCGGATATCGGCCGGTTCGGCATAGGAGGCGATCGGTTCCAGCCCTCCGTCGGTGATCTCGATGTCGATCGAGCTGGCCCCGAGGTCCACCGCCGCGAACCGGATTTCGGGATCGAGTTGGACGAGGGTGGAGGGACGGCCGCCTCGCGAGGTGGCCGGCCCCGCCTCGAGCACCTTCCCGGCAGCGATCAAGCGGTCGAGTTCAGCCAGCAGCCTCGGCCTCGCCACTTCCAGCTGGTCGGACAGCTGTGCGCGCGACAGCGGCCCGAGGTCGCGCAACAGGCTCAGCGCGCGGTACTGGATGGTCACAGGCTCACTTCCCGGGTATCAGCCGCATGTGTGACAAAACGTTAGGGGGGTTACGTCATAAGCGTCAATGGCTTTCGCGCGGATCTCCGAAAGTTAAATCAGAAACAAAGAAAGCATCGGTGTGCCGAGAAGTTACCCGACCCGAATCCCCGTCCGTGACTGCCGGCATGTGGACACACACGAGGGCCCGGCGGCCGACGTCCGTCGACGGCCGCGGGTGGGCCCTGGAGTCGCCGGCAGGGTGCTGCCCGCCGTGACGGGCGGGCAGCACCCTTGGCTTCACCCGGCCAAGCCTCCCTTCACGGCGAGGGCATCGCGGGCAAGAGCGGTGCGCGCGGTCGCGTCGGTCACCAGTGCGGTGTCCTTGGCCAGTTGCGCGACCTGGTCCAGGACCGCGGCCGCCTGGTTGGTGCGCCCTGCGTCGGCGTGCGCCCGGGCCTGGTCGAGCCGGACCGTCAGCCGCTGCCGGCCCTGCTCGGTCAGCCGGTTCTCCGCACGCAGCTGGGTGATCAGGGTGTCCATCTCGTCGAAGGATGTGCGGGTGGTGAAGTGCACGGTGCGAGTGGTGGTGTTGCCCGCCGCGTCACGACCTGTGACCACCAAGTCGTGGTCGCCCAGCGGCAACCGCCACAGCAGCAGTGGCTGCCCCGGGGTGACGGGAGTACCGTCCAGCGTCGCGGTCGCGGTCGGCCCTCCGGAGACGGCGTCCGTGGCCGAGACCACCGGCGTCGGGCGCTGGGAGTCCCCGTAGGCGGTGTCGGCCGTCACGCCCGTGACCGTCACCGTGGGTCCGGTCCGGTCGATCCGGACGGCGATGGTGCCGACCGCGGAGATGTTGTTGGCCGTGTCCGTCGCCCGGTACCGGATGGAACTCATCCCCTCCGTGGAGAGGGTGACCGCGCTGTTCGCGCTCAACCAGGTCGTGCCGCCGTTGAGCGAGTACTCCCGGCTCCTGACGGCGCCGTTGTCGGTGGCGGTGACGGTCAGCGACACATTGCCCGTGTACCAGCCGTTGCTGCCGGTGGGCTGCGCCGGGTTGAGGGCCGCCGTCGCCGTCGGCGGGGTCCTGTCGGCGATGCCGGACCCCTGGAAGGTGAAGGAGTCCACATCGACGCCGCCGGAGGACGTGACGTAGAGCTGCCCGCTGCCGGAGGGAGCCGCGCTCAGCGCCGTGTTGATCGTCTGCCAGCCGTCACCCGCCGGGACCGTGATCGTGGCGAACGGGTCGGACCTGGGTGTGCCCCAGTGCAGCGACAGGGTTCCGGCGCCGGTGGCACGGGTCTGCACCCCGGTGATGCCGGCGAAGGACACCGGGTCGTAGCCGATCCAGTCGCCGTTGTCGAAGGCGGTCAGCTTGCGCTGTCCGGACGCGGTGGCGTCATCGGTGATCACGACGCCCTGGGACGAGTCGTAGTGTTCGCCCTGCTTGACAGCGGGGTTGAGGACGACCTGGGCGTCGCTGGTGGCGGGCGGCACGGAGCCGGCGCCGCGGTCGGTGTAGGTGAGACCGAGGACGCCGAAGACGTTCTCCGTGTCACCGTGGCCCGCGTCGGCCGGGGTGGTGATCGCCCCCGAGCAGCCGGTCCCGCTGCTCACCGGGTGGCCGTGCTGGTTGTGGCCGAGGCCGAGGGTCCAGGCGGCCTTGGTGCAGTCGACGTTGGTGCCGTCCTCCGGATCGTCGATCCGGGTGGCGTACGGCACCACGTCGCCCCAGGTGAAGAAGCCACCGTTGGGCGGGGAGGTGAACGCCACCGTCGGAGCGGTGTTGCCCACGGTGATCTGCTTGCTGGTCAGGCCGGTCTTGCTCTCGGGGTCGGTGACCTTGAGACGAGCCTGGAGCTGGCCGTTGTCGGGATAGGTGCGGGTGGCCGTGGGGCCGGTGGTCTCGAAAGTGCCGTTGCCGTCGAGGTCCCACTGGTAGGTGAGGGCGGAGCCTTCCGGGTCGCTGGAGCCGGTGGCGCTGAAGGAGACGGTGAGCGGCGCCTGGCCCGAGGAGGGGCTGGCACTGATCACCGCGGTGGGGGCCTTGTTGCCTTCGGCGTAGTCGATCCGGTAGAGGCCCGCGTCGGGGTTCTGCCGGAAGAAGCCGTCGCCGTAGTCGAGGACGTAGAGCGCGCCGTCGGGGCCGAACTCCAGGTCCATCGGGTTGTCCCACGGCGGGATGCCGTTCTCGGAACGCTGGCTGTTGGGGAGTACGTTCTCCAGCTTGGTGACCGGGCCGTCCGGGCCGGCCAGGGTCAGGGCGGCGACGTAGTCCTGGGAGAACTCCCCGAAGAAGGCCTTGCCGTCCCAGTAGGCGGGGAACTTGCCCGGGGCGGGGTTGGACGCGTCGTAGTGGTAGACCGGGCCGCCCATCGGGGCCTGGCCGCCGGGGCCGCCAGGGCCGCGGAAGGCGGTCAGTTCCGGCCAGGGCTGGTCGGTGTCGCGGTCGCCCTACCACAAGGTGGCCGCCCTCGACGGGGGCAGCTCGGTGAGGCCGGTGTTCCAGCGGGAGTCGTTGACCGGCGCCGCGCAGTCGAAGGCGGGGCCGGGGGTGAGGGTGGCGAAGTCGAAGTCCCGGTACGGACGGGTGTTGTCACCGGTGCAGAACGGCCAGCCGCTGTTCATGGCGGTGGTGGTGGTGTCCCACTCGACGTAGCCCATCGGTCCGCGGTTGGGGTCGGCGTTCCCGGCGTCGGGGCCGTAGTCGCCCCACATCACCGCGCCCGTGGCCTTGTCCACCGTCATCCGGTAGGGGTTGCGCAGGCCCATCACGAAGATCTCGGGACGGGTCTTGTCCGTGCCGACGGGGAACAGGTTGCCCGGCGGGATGGTGTACGTCCCGTCGTCCTGGACGTGGATGCGCAGGATCTTGCCGCGCAGGTCGTTGGTGTTCCCGGAGCCGCGGCGCTCGTCGAGGCCGGGGTTGTAGGTGGCCGCGTCGTTGATCGGGGTGTAACCGTTGACGTTGGGGCCGGACGCGGGAGTGTTGCCGCCGGTGGACAGGTAGAGGTTGCCCTGCGCGTCGAAGTCGACGTCGCCGGCGACGTGGCAGCACTGACCGCGGTTGGTGGTGACGCGGATGATCTCCTGGGCGGTGGACAGGTCGAGCTTGTCCCCCGTCCACTTGAAGCGGGTGAGGGTGTCGTAGCCCTCCCACTGCTTCCAGTACGCGTCGGTCTGCCCGGCCGGCAGCCGCTCGGGGGCCGCACCGGCGGGAGTGCTCAGCGGCGGCGAGTAGTAGAGGTAGACCCAGTGGTTGCTGGCGAAGTCCGGGTCGAGGGTGACGGTCTGCAGACCCATCTCTGAGTTCTGGTAGACGTCGAGGTGGTTCACGACCTTGGTGATTCCGGTGCCGGGGTCGGTCATCCGCAGATCGCCGTTGCGGGCGGTGTGCAGGACGCGCAGATCGGGCAGCACGGCGAGGTCGATCGGCTCGCCGGTGTCCTTGCTGAGCGTGGCCTTCTCGTAGTTCGACCAGTCCACGGCGGGGTCGGCGCTCGCCTGCGCCGCAAGTGCGTCGTCCGGGTGCGCCTGCGCAGCCGGTGCCAAGGCGAGGCCGCCCAGTATGGGCAGCGACGCCAGGAGCACCCCGGCCATGAGGCCTCTCAGGGTACGGTACACAGTGATGCGTCTCCTTGGTCTGTGCCGGTCAGGAGGTGCGCAGCCGGGCCGGCCCGCCGGTTGCGCCGTGGCAGCGGTACGCAACCGGCGGGCTGTGCCCGGTGGGGTGCCTGCGATCAGGCCAGCAGCCCCTTCAGGGCCGTGAAGCTGCGCTGCGCGGCGCCGAACGAACCCGGGGGGTTGGGCTGGGTGTTGGGCGCGGTGTCCTGCTCCCAGATGCCGACGTGGCTGCCGCGGGCCCCGATGTCCCGGATGAACTGCTGGTACGGCAGGACGCCGGCGCCGAACTCGACGATGGAGTAGCCGTCCGCACCCGAGCTGGCGGCGCCGTCCTTCATGTGGAACAGCGGGTACCGGTAGGGCTGGTTGCGCACGTAGGCCGCGGGGTCGAAGCCCGGCCAGCGGTGCTGGCCCACGTACGCCCAGTACACGTCCAGTTCCAGGTAGACGTAGCGCGGGTCGGTGTTGCGCAGGAAGACGTCGTACAGCCGGACCGACGGCTGGTCGGAGGCGAAGGCGAACTCTCCGGCGTGGTTGTGCTGGTACAGCTTCAGACCGCGGGCGGCCGCGGCCTGCCCCCAGGCGTTGAACTCGTCCGCGGCGGCGAGGTAGCCGGCGACCGTGTTGGAGTTCGACGGTGCGTTGGCGGTGCCGACGTGCGGCATGCCCAGGATCTGCGCCGCGTCGAGCTGGGCCTGGAGGTTGTTGCGGAAGTCCCCGATGCCGACGTGGCTGCCGATCGCCTTCAGGCCGTTGTCGTCCAGCAGTTGCCGGATCTCCTGGAGCGTGATCTGCCGGCCGAGGATCGAGGTGTTCTGCGTGTAGCCCGCGAACTCGACCTCCTTGTACCCGATGCGTGCCATCTCCTCCAGGACGACCCGGAAGCCGAGCGAGCTCACCTTGTCGCGGACGCTGTAGAGCTGCAGGGAGATGCGGTCCTTCGGGATGGACAGGATGCTGGTCGCGGCGGAGGCGGACGGCGCCGTCGCGGCGCCGACGATCGAGGCGGCGGCGACCGCCACGGTGCTGGCGGCGGTCGCCCGCAGGAATTCTCTGCGGTCGAAGGACTTGTCCAGGTGGCCCACGGTCACTCCTTGATGGGTGGGGCAAAGAAGAGTGGGGTGTGAGGTGTGTGGTGCTGACGGCGCGAAGCGCTCTTCGCCCGTGGACGGGCTGCGATCACAGACCGGTGCCCTCGGCAGCCGCTTCGGCCTCCGCCTGCGCGGTACGCGCCGCCACCTTCGCGGCGAGGTCGGCACCGCGATCCTGCGGGGCCGCCTTGGCGGCCCGGGCGAGCGACGCCGAGGGGGCGGTGGTGGTCGCGGCGATGCCGCCGCGCACGCGGGCCAGTTCGCCCACCTGGAGGGCGGGGCTGTTGTCCGTGGCGGTGAGCTTGCCGCGGACGATGGTGTTGTCCAGGACCACGTTCGCGTTGTTGCCGGTGACCGCGAGGTCGCCGCCGAGGTAGGTGGCCTGCGCGCAGGAACTGAGCGGGCCGTCGCCGCCGAGCTGGAGGGTGTCGGAGTTGTTCTGGTAGGCCGTGTCGCCCTGGACTTCGCTGGCGCACAGGACACCGCCGAGCGTGTTGGCGCTCACGGTCAGCGTCTTGGCGACCGTGCTGTCGTACACGTCGGTGTAGAGGTTCGCGTCGCCGGAGACGGCGCCGGAGACGGTGGTGCCGGAGATGTACAGCTCGCCTGAGGAGGCTCTTATGTCTCCCTTGACCGTGGCGTCGACGCTGTACAGGAAGCCTTCGACGGCCGAGATGCCGCCACTGGCCGTGGTGTTCTGCACATGTACGCCGAAGGCCCCCTGCTCGGTCACCGCGCCCTTGACGCTGCTGTCGGTGATGTCCAGGTAGGCGTTGTCCCCGACGGCGACGGTGCTGCTGAAGGTGACGCCCTTCGCCACGAGGTCGGCGCCGGCTTCGATCGTCACCGTGCCCTTGACCTTCGTACCGGTCAGCGTGCACGACGCACCGGCCGGCACCACGAGGGCGCCGCTCACGGTGACGGCTCCGCCTTCTCCCACACAGGTGGTCGTCAGCGCCGCCTGCGCGGGCGCCGCAATCGTGACCAGCCCTCCCGAGGCCACCAACGAAGCTGCAACAAGGTAGTAACGGATCTTCATGGAGCTTCCCTTCTGCTGCGGTTACGGCCACGGCGACATGCCGCGGCCGGGAACCCCCGCCACGGCGGGGTGCTGCGGAGTGCGGGACAACTGTTACGACGGAAACCCGCTACGTGCGGCGGGCGGGAGCTCGGCTTCTCGTCGGCGGTGAGGACGCGTCACATACGGCCCCGACACGCGGGGTGGGTTGCAAGGCCGCACTGGCGTTACGTCGACGCAACATCGCGTCGATCGGCTGGAACGCTAATCGGGGTCCCCAGTGGTGTCCAGAGCTTTGGACGGAGTCATCAAAATCTTTTGGGCGAACCGTCAAAAGATCGCCGTCATACGCGAATTGAATCCGCCCAAATGTTGGATAGCACCTTGACAGGGGTGACGCTCTGCCGCACGCTCGTGACGCTTCGCCACCCAGTCAGCGGTTCCAGGCACCATCGTCATCCCTGACAGGAGCGCTCATGCCGACCGGATCGTGGATCACCGGCGCCCGTGGCTCGGTCGCCACCACGGCACCTCCCGGACCGCTCGCCCTGCGGGCCGGACCGGCCGAACGCACCGGACGCGTGACCTGGTTGCCGCTCCCCCACGCAGGCCTTCCCGGGCCGGTCCGCCCCGGTCGTGGGCAACTGCGATGTATACGATCTCCCTCTGCGCCTGAACGCGGGGCTGCTCACATCGACGTGGGCGACGGCGGCAACTTCCCTTCCCCCTGACCGCCTCAGGGCTGCCGTAGCGCCTGACCGGCCTCGGCGAGGCCGCCTGTCGGGGCGCGGCCCACGGCCTCGTCTGTGAGGGACTGGACCGTGTGCCAAAGCAGACGAGCGTCTGAACTCCCGATCCGAGCCACGCTTGACCACGACCTGCTCCAGGACGATTGAATGCCCAAGTGATCGACTGGACGTAGGTGCTCGACCCCCTCGGGACTGCCGGCCGAGTGCCCGCCCTTCTGGACCAAGTGGAACATGATGAAGGTGCCGAGGCATGGGATCACCTTTGGGACGCGCTGTGCCTCGAAGGTGAGACCGTGGTTCCGGCGAGCTTCGCCGCACTTCCGCGGCTCGTGGCGCTCGGTCGGAGAAGTCCTGAAGCGCTGAGCCTGGCCGGGGCGATCATGCGCGGAGCCCTCCAGGATCACGGCGCTGACGACCTGCTGCTGAAATGCATCGACGTGGTGGCCCAACTACGGAAGCTACTGGACCAACGACTGAAGTCGCGGCCGACCGGCTACCTCCATGTCTTTCGCGACCTGCTGGCAGCCGATGGCCAGTACCACTGGAGTGCCGTACTGGGCAACTTCGCGGACGACTTCTACCACCTGCACTGCCCATGCTGCGACGTGCAGGTGACCGTCGCCATCGGCGACTACGGTCGGTACTCGGCCATCCGGGACTGGCATGCCGGAGATACAGAGAAGCGCGAACTGAAACCCGCTTCGCCCGAAGACCTCGGCGGCACCGGACACTGGATGTACGACACGGCCGTCCGTGACGGCCAGGACTGGCTCGCCAAAGGACTCACCTACCTCTTCGGGCGAGCCGAGTGCCCTCGTTGCGCCAGCACCTTCGTCATCGCGGCGGAGTACACGGCCGCCAACCTCCCGTCCCCGGAAGAGTGATCACAGGCAAGACTTCTGAAGCAGGGTTTCGACGGCACCCAGCGTCACCGCCAGAGAAGTTGAGCCAGAACCTGAGAGACGACAGCGTCAATGCATCCCCGCCGTCGCAGAGCCGCCACTCGGGAAGTCGCGACGACACCCGAAGCGCTGCGCGGTGCCCCCGCGGCGTCCGGCCACGGAGACTCCGCAAAAACCCGTAGGCGGACGAGGCGCCCACTGCTACATTGCCGGAGGCCGTGCGAGAGATCGAGGAGGTGGTACCCGTGAACGCAGTATCGACATGGGTGCTCCCCTCCGGGGTCACGGTCGGGCGGTAGGCAGGTCGTCCGGGAGCGCCGTTCCAGCGCACTCCCGAAAGGCACGACCATGCATTTCACTTCCGAGCAGCGCCTCGACGACGGCGTCCTCGAACGCGAATTCACCCTCGGGGAGATCCCCGGCATCCTGTGGACACCCGCATCCGCATCCGCACCGGTGCCGCTGATCCTGCTCGGCCACCCTCCCCTTGGGCTGCGCAAGATGTACCCCCGACTGGTGGACCGGGCCCGGCACTCCGCGGCGGAGGGCTTCGCGACGGCCACCATCGAGCTCCCCGGGAGCGGTGACCGGCCCCGTTGGCCCGCCGCCGAGCAGGCCCGCGCCGACCTGCGCCGGACGATGGAGGCCGGCGAGCGGGTCAGGGACGAGATCGTCGACGCCCTCATCCTCCCGCTGGTCGACAAGGCGGTCCCGGAATGGCAGGCCGCCGTGGACGCCCTCCTGTCGCTGCCCGAGATCGGCGGTCCGGTCGGGTACTCGGGGGGAGTGATCTCCATCGGCATCCGGCTGGCGGTGGTCGAGCCGCGCATCGTGGCCGCCGGTCTCTTCGCCGGGAGTTTCGTGCCCCGCGCCATGTTCGAGGAGGCCCGCCAGGTCACCATCCCGCTGCACGTCCTACTGCAGTGGGACGACGAGGGGAACGACCGGCAGGCGGCCCTGGACCTGTTCGACGCCTTCAGTTCCAAGGAGAAGTCCCTGCAGGCCAACATGGGCGGGCACACCGGCGTCCCGCAGTTCGCGGGAGACGCCGCGGCCCAGTTCTTCACCCGGCATCTGAAGTGAGGCCGAGCCGTCGGACCGGCAGCAGACGGTAGCCGATGCCGGCCGGCATGCCGCTCATGGAGGACAGGTCCCGGCCCTCCGCAGTCCTCCACAGCGTGGCCCCTGCCGAACTCTCGGCAGGGGCCCGTGCTGCCTGAAGTCAGGAATTGTTCGATTCTTCAGACCGTGTGGAGGGTCGGTTCAGGACCGGCGTCAGTCGGTGGCGGGCGCGGCGGCGTATTCCTGATCGGTGACCGGAGTCAGCCAGTGCACGACGTCGTGGTCGGCGTCGCTCTCGTTGACGGCCAGGTGGACCATCAGCCGGTTCGGCGCCGCGCCGTGCCAGTGTTCCTCGTCGGCCTCGAACAGGACGCGGTCGCCGGGACGGATGACCTCGACGGGCCCGCCGCGGCGCTGGCACAAGCCGACACCTTCGGTGACGAAGACGGTTTGGCTCAGCGGGTGGCGGTGCCAGTGGGTGCGCGCGCTTGGCATGAAGTGCACGAGGTTGGCACTGACCCGGGACGGGGCGGGAGCTGCGGCAACGGCGTCGATGTAGACGTCGCCGGTGAACCAGTCGGCCGGACCCTTGACGGTGTTGACGGAGCTTCGGGTGATCTTCAAGGTCGTTCCGATTCTGTGCGGGCGGCAGGTGAGCCGGCATGGCGAACCCGCCGCCCTCCTGGACAAGCACGAGCGGTGGGCTGTCGTCCGGCCAGGTCCGCATAGGAGTGACAGGAGGAGGGCGAACGTTGTGCGGGTGACTGGTCAGGGCTTGAGGAGCGTCTTGATGGCGCGGCGTTCGTCCATGGCCTTGTAGCCCTCCGCGACGTGTTCAAGGGGCAGGGTGAGGTCGAAGACCTTGCCCGGGTTGATCTGCCCCGACAGGACGCGGTCGATCAGGTCGGGCAGGTAGCGGCGCACGGGGGCGGGGCCGCCGCGCAGGCCGACGTGGGAGTAGAACAGTTCTTCCCCGTCGATGGCGACGTCGTGGGGGACGCCGACGAAGCCGACGTTGCCGCCGGGCCGGGCCGAGTGCAGGGCCTGCCGCATGGACTGGGCGGTGCCGACGCATTCAAGGACGGAGTCCGCGCCGACGCCACTGGTGAGGTCCTTGATCCCGGCGACGCCCTCGTCCCCGCGCTGGGTGACGATGTCGGTGGCGCCGAACTCCAGGGCGAGCTTCTGGCGTGTCTCGTGGCGGCTCATCACGATGATCCGCTCCGCGCCCATCTCCTTCGCCGCGATCACCGCGCACAGTCCGACCGCGCCGTCACCGACCACTACGGCGGTGGAGCCGGGCTTGACCTGGGCGGCGTCGGCGGCGAACCAGCCGGTGCCCATCACGTCGGAGACGGCCAGCAGGCCGGGCCAGAACTCCTCGCCCGGCACCTCGCCGGTGGCGACCAGGGTGCCCTGGGCGTTCGGGATGCGCACGTACTCGGCCTGGCAGGTACTCATGAACTGGCGGCTCAGGCAGCTGGACTGGAAGCCGTTCCGGCAGTTGGCACAGGTGTTGTCCGAGGTGGCGAACGATCCCACGACAAACTGGCCCGGCTTTACCGCGGTGACCTCGGCTCCGACCTCCTCGACGAAGCCGACGTACTCGTGCCCCATCGGGTGCGCCTCGTCCGTGGCGTCCAGGCCGCGCCAAGGCCACAGGTCCGAACCGCACACACAGGTGACGGCCGTGCGGATGACCGCATCCGTCGGCTTGAGGATCTTCGGGTCGTCCAGGGTCTCGAGGCGCACATCGCCGGGGGCGTGGATCACTGCTCCGCGCATCAGGAAAGTCCTCACGTGTTGAAGGGGTGGGGCCTCGGGCGGCGTGCGGGCCGCCATGGCCGTAGCCGGACCGGGGGTGCGCATGGGCGCACCGTCGTCCCTTGCGCACCGGCCGGCAGGGCACCCCGCGGTGCGGCTGCGCCGCTCGGGGAGTGCCCCTCCAGGTAACCGCCGATGCCGACGGCGAGGGAGTCACCGCTGAGGGGTGTACTGCTGGTACATCGCTCCCGCAAGGTGCGAGCCATACGGTCGGAGACATGGACAACCGTGAGGAGGTCCGCGAGTTCCTGACCTCGCGGCGAGCGAAGATCACCCCGGAGCGGGCCGGCCTGCCCGCCGGTTCCCGGCGGCGTGTGCCGGGACTGCGCAGGAGCGAGGTCGCCGCGCTGGCCGACATGAGCGTCGAGTACTACGCGAAGCTGGAGCGCGGCAGCCTCGCGGGCGTCTCCCCCGCCGTCCTCGAGGCCGTCGCCCGCGCGCTCCGACTGGACGACGCCGAACGCGCCCACCTGCTGCACCTGGCCCAGGCTGCCGACGGCTCCGACGCCCTCACCCGCCCCCGACGCCGCGCCACCCGGCAGTGGAGCCCGCACCTCAGCCTGCAATGGACCCTCGACGCGATCACGGCGGGGCCCGCGGTCGTGTGCAACGGCCGGATGGACGTCCTGGCCGCCAACCCACTCGCCCGCGCCTTCTACAGCGACCTGTTCGGCAACGCGGACAACCAGCAGAACCTGGCTCGCTTCAACTTCCTCGACCCAGCCTCCCACCGGTTCTACCCCGACTGGGAGCTCTTCGGGGACATGGCGGTGGCCATCTTGCGTCGCGAGGCCGGCCGCGACCCCCACGACAAGGACCTGCACGACCTCGTCGGGGAGCTGTCCACGCGCAGCGAAGCCTTCCGCACCCGCTGGGGCGCCCACAACGTCCGCCGCCACGGGACCGGCACCAAGAGGTTCCACCACCCCGCGGTCGGCGACCTCACCCTCGCCTACGAGGCCCTGGATCTCGCAGCCGAACCCGGCTTCACCATGACCATCTACACCGCCGAACCAGGCTCCCCCAGCGAAGAAGGACTACGTCTGCTCGCCTCCCTCGCCGCCACCGAGGACACCCACCCGGCATCGCGGCACCCCACCAACTGAGGCCGCCAGCCATCCGGCCGCCAACTGTGCTTGCTTCGCGACTGTGGATTCCTCCACCCCTTCATGGCTGCCGGCGATGCTGTTCCGCGTCCGCCTTCGCCGGGCGTTGCGTCGGCTGGGGTGCGGTCATGTCGAGCAGGAGCAGGGCGTCGTGGTCGGGGGTGCCGGGTTCGGCGGTGTAGACGCCGATGCGCTGGCCGGGAGTGCCTTCCAGCTGCATGGACTGGGAGGTGAGCGTGACGGTTCCGACGCGGGGGTGGTGGAAGGTCTTCTGTGCGGGCTTGCGGCCGGTGACCTCGTAGCGTTCCCACAGCCGGGCGAAGTCGGGGCTTTTGAGGAGGAGTTCGCCGACCAGGTTGGTCAGGTCGGGGGCGTCGGGAGCGGTGCCTGCGACGGCGCGCAGCCGGGCGACGCAGGCGGTGATCTGACGGTCCCAGTCGGGGAACAGGTCGCGGGCGGCCGGGTGGAGGAAGAGGTAGCGGGCGAGGTTGCGGTGCTTGGCCGGCCAGTCCTCCAAGCCTGCGTACAGAGCGAGGCCGCCGGGGTTCCACGCCAGCAGGTCCATGCTGCGGCTGATGACGTAGGCCGGGTTCGGCCGTAGCGATTCCAGCAGCAGCTTCAGATGCGGGCGAACGGTGCGGCTCGGTGCGGGCGGCGTCTCGGGCGCGTAGCGGGCGGCCCGGGCGGCCAGATCCCGCAGATGCTGGTGTTCCTGGCCGTCCAGGTGCAGTGCGCGGGCGAGCGCGTCGAGGACGGAAGGGCTGGGGCGGGTCTCCTTGCCGCGTTCGAGGCGCACGTAGTAGTCGATGCTGATCCCGGCAAGGGTGGCCAGCTCTTCGCGGCGCAGCCCCGGTGTGCGGCGCAGCCCCGGGCCGACGGTGAGACCGGCGTGCTGCGGGCTGGTCTGGGTGCGGCGGGCGCGCAGGAATCGTCCCAGCTCCGCGCCTTCGCTACCGCCAGTGGAGTGCTCCGATGCCATGAGACCAGTGTCACCCATGGTGACGGCCGAGTGAGGGGCCCTGTCATTACCCCCGAACGGCTCGGCCTGCCTGCGGGCGCCGGAAAGCACGAGGGTGAAGAGACGACGAGCTGCGGCCACAACCCTCACGACGCCAGGTTGAGCGATCACGGGACGGTCGGCAGCCGAGAGGGACACAGCGCGCGAGACGACGGAGCGGAGAGAGCGGATGCGGTACATCAAGCTGCGTGACCTGGAAGTATCCCGGATCGGTCTGGGTGCTATGGGTATGTCGCACGGCTACACGGGTTCCGGTATCGATGAGGCGGAGTCCGTACGGACCCTGCACCGGGCGCTGGAGCTGGGCGTGACGCTGATCGACACCGCAGAGATCTACGGCCCCTACACCAACGAGGATCTCCTCGGGCGGGCGCTGAAGGGTCGCCGTGAGCAGGTGGTGCTGGCGACGAAGTTCGGCCTCGTGTCGCACGCGGGCGAGGGGGCGTGGAATCCGGACAGCAGCCCGGCCAACGTACGCGCCGCCGTCGAAGGATCGCTGAAGCGGCTGGGCACCGACCACATCGACCTGTACTACCAGCACCGGGTCGACCCGAACGTCCCGATCGAGGAGACGGCCGGCGCGGTCGGCGAACTGGTCGCGGAGGGCAAGGTCCGCTTCTTCGGCCTGTCCGAGGCCGGCCCGGACACCATCCGCCGCGCCCATGCCGTCCATCCCGTCACCGCGGTGCAGTCTGAGTACTCCCTGTGGACGCGGGGCGTGGAGGAGCGGGTACTGCCGGTGCTGCGCGAGCTGAACATCGGCCTGGTGCCGTTCTCGCCGCTCGGGCGCGGCTTCCTCACCGGCACGATCCGCTCCACCGACCAGTTCGACGAGGACGACTTCCGGCACGGCAACCCGCGCTTCAGCGGCGAGAACTTCCAGCGCAACCTGGCGATCGCCGACGAGGTCCAAGCCGTCGCCGCGGAAGCGGGCGCCACACCCGCCCAGGTCGCGCTGGCCTGGCTGCTCGCGCAGGGCGAGGACATCGCGCCCATCCCCGGCACCAAGCGCGTGGCCCGGGCCGAGGAGAACACCGCCGCCGACGGCATCACCCTGACCGCCGGGCAGATCGACAAACTCAGCAGCCTGCCGGCCGCCGCCGGCGACACCCACACCGCGGCCCAGGCGCAGATGCTCGAACGCTGAGCCGGCCACCACCGTGCCCAGCCGGCAGCGACCGGCCGGGATCTCCCACCGCACGACACTTTTCCAGGCAGGAGCAGCTTTCATGCGCGCAGCAGTGATGTACGGAGCCGGCGACGTACGGATCGAGAATCGTCCCGACCCGAAGATCCACCAGCCCACCGACGCCGTCGTCCGCGTCGTGCTGTCCTGCGTGTGCGGCAGCGACCTGTGGCCCTACGCGTCGATGCCTGCCGCCGGGACCGGCCGGCCTATGGGGCACGAGTTCCTCGGCATCGTCGAGGAGACCGGGGCCGATGTGTCGGGGCTCAAGACGGGCGACCTGGTCGTGGCACCGTTCACGTACTGCGACAACACGTGCGACTACTGCGCCCGGGGCCTGCACATGTCGTGCCGCAACGGCGGCAGGTACGGGTTCAACGGCGTGGACGGCGGCCAGGGCGAGGCGGTGCGCGTCCCGCAGGCCGCCGGCACCCTGGTCAGACTGCCCGTCGACGCCGGCTCCGCTCTGCTGCCCTCGCTGCTGACGCTCTCCGACGTGATGGGCACCGGTCACCACGGCGCCGTCACCGCCGGTGTGCGCCGCGGCGACTCGGTGCTGGTCATCGGCGACGGCGCGGTCGGGCTCTGTGCGGTGATCGCCGCCAAGCGCCTCGGCGCCGAGCAGATCATCCTCATGGGCCGGCACACCGCCCGCACCGACCTCGGGCGCGAGTTCGGGGCCACCGACGTCGTCGTCGAACGCGGCGAGGAAGGCCTCTCCCGGGTACGGGACCTGACCGGCGGCGACGGAGTCCGCAGGGTCATCGAAGCGGTCGGCACCCGCCAGACCCTGGAAACCGCCCTTGCGGCCGTCGACGACGGCGGCACCATCAGCCGCCTGGGCGTCCCGCAGTACGAGGACGGGCCGGTCGGCCCGTCGATGATCATGCGGAACATCACCCTCACCGGCGGCGCCAGCCATGCCCGTGCCTACATCGAGCAGCTCCTGCCCGACGTCCTGGACGGCACCATCAGCCCCGGCCGCGTCTTCGACCAAGGCTTCTCCCTGGACCAGGTCCCGCAGGCCTACCGGGCGATGGCTGACCGCCGCGTCCTGAAGGCCCTCATCACCCTCTGACCGGTGCCGGTGCCTGTGGCTCCGGTCCCCTTCAGTCCATGAGCCCACTGTGACATCCGAGCGACAAGGAAGATCCCGTGCAGACCGTCACCCTGAACAACGGCGTGCAGATGCCGATCCTCGGCTTCGGCGTCTACCAGATCCCGCCGGAGCGGACCGAGCAGGCCGTCTCCGACGCCCTCGCCGCCGGTTACCGGCTCCTCGACACCGCGGCCGCCTACGGCAACGAGGAGGCCGTCGGCCGCGCCATCAAGGCCAGCGGCATCCCGCGCGAGGAGCTGTTCGTCACCACCAAGCTCTGGGTGCAGGACGCCCCCGCCCACGACAACACCCGGCGCGCCACGGAGACGTCTTTGAAGAAGCTGGGTCTGGACCACCTCGACCTGTACCTGATGCACCAGCCCTACGGCGATGTCTACGGCCAGTGGCGTGCGATGGAGGCCGCCACCCGGGAAGGCCTGGCCAGGGCGATCGGCGTGGCCAACTTCTACCCCGACCGGCTCCTTGACCTCATCTTCAACAATGAGATTCCGCCCGCGGTCAACCAGATCGAGACGCACCCGTTCTTCCAGCGCTCCGCCGACCACGACCTCATGCGCGAGCACGGCGTCCGGCACCAGTCCTGGGGCGGATTCGCCGAGGGCCGGAACGACCTGTTCACGCACCCCCTCCTCGGCGAGATCGGCGCGGCGCACGGCAAGTCCGTGGCGCAGGTCGTGCTGCGCTGGCTGATCCAGCGCGGCATCGTCACCATCCCGAAGTCGGTGAACCCCGACCGGATGGCACAGAACATCGATGTCTTCGATTTCGCGCTCACCGACGGGCAGATGGCCGCGATCGCCGGCCTCGACACCGGCACGACGCTGTTCTTCGACCACCACGACCCCGAGATGGTCGCCTGGCTCAGCAAGCGCCGCCTGGACAGCTGACCCGCAGGGCTCGGGGCATCCCCTGGCACCGCCCTGCCCGTCAGTCACTCGGAGGCGTATTTCGTGATCACGTCACAGCACAGCACCGCCGTGCCCAGCCGGCGCACCGTCCCGCGCCGGGCACTGCTGACAGGAGCCGCCGCTCTGGCAGGAAGCCACCTGACGGGGTGCTCGCCGTCCTCGCCCCCACCAGAAACCAGCGCACCCTCCCAGTCGGCTGCTACGACCGGAAGCAACCGAAGGCGAGTCCTGCTGGTCTACTTCTCCCGGCCGGGCGAGAACTACTACTACGGCCGCCGCACCGACTTGACGGTGGGCAACACCGAGGTCCTGGCGAGGAAGATCCGCAGCCGCAT
This sequence comes from Streptomyces sp. PA03-6a, assembly GCF_033792765.1. Classification (NCBI taxonomy): domain Bacteria; kingdom Bacillati; phylum Actinomycetota; class Actinomycetes; order Kitasatosporales; family Streptomycetaceae; genus Streptomyces; species Streptomyces sp. PA03-6a. The sequence goes on from NZ_JARAVK010000010.1 coordinate 65,136, forward strand.
CACCTGCGACACCTACCGCATCCCGGCCGCCGACCCCTACCCGCACGACTACGACGTGACCGTCCGGCGCAACGTCCACGAGCAGGACACCGACGCCCGGCCGGGCATCACCGGCCGCCTGCCTGCTCTCGATGGCTACGACACGATCCTGCTGGGCAGTCCCATCTGGAACGTCAGGGCGCCGATGATCATGACGACGTTCACCGAATCCCTCGATTGGCGCGGGAAAAGCGTCCATCCGGTCACCACCTACGCCATGAGCGGCCTGGGAACGACCGCACGCGACTACACCGCCTCCTGCCCCGGTGCCACCATCGCAGAAGGTCTCGCAGTCCGCGGCGAACAAGTCGAACGGGCCGATTCCGACATCGAAGCGTGGTTGCAGCGCGTCGGGATCCCCCGCCTATGACCGCGCCCTCGGGCCTGACGGCTGCCCCGGGTCTCCTGCGACGCCATCACCAGAGGTACGGCGACACCGCCAAGCCCCGCAGGCGCGGTATGGCTACGCAGTGGATACCAGCGACATGATCTCCGGGTTGAGCTGTATGTGAGGGGAGGTGAGAGCGCCTGACGCGCTTCCCTCCTGGTGGGTCTGCGAGATCTGCTCGAAGAGCAGGTCCACTGCCGCTCCGCCCATCTCCCGGTAAGGAACCCGGACGGCCGTGACAGGTGTCGCAGCCAGGGGCGCCAATGCGGTCGCGTCGTAGCCGACGATGGCCACATCCATGGGCTCTCGCCTGCTGTTCCCGGCAGCAAAGACGTGGCTCGCGCGGATCGCCAGCATGCCGTTGGTGCAGAAGAGGCCGTCCGGCCGTTCTTCCTGTGCCCGTTGGGCAATGGCCTCGGCGCAGGCGGCTCCCGCGTTCAGGGATCCGTTGGCTGTGCGCATCACCTCCAGGGCGACGCCGGGTGCGGAGCTGAGAGCCGCTACGGCTCCGCGGAGTTGGTCTTGAACCTGCCAGTCGTCGAGATCATCCGAGAGGAAGCCAAGTCGTCTTCGGCCCTGGCCGATGAGGTGCTGGACACCCATGCGGCCTCCGAGGGCATGATCCGTCGAGACGGACGCCTGGGAGGTCGATGTCGGCTGCCGTGTGATGACCACACTCGGAATGCCGCGGCTGCGGATCCTGGCGAGTTCGGATTCGACGTCTCCGACGGGCGCAATGATGATGCCGGCCACTCGTTGCTGTTCGAACAGACGGAGATAGGACCGTTCGCGCTCCTCGGAGCTCACGTTGGCCATGAGGAGGTGCATGTTCTCCTTCGCGATCCGCTGCTCAATGGCGTGGGTAGCCTCGGATGCCAACGCGCGGACGGGTACGGCTGCGATGCATCCGATCACGGGGTTCGTGCCCGTGCGAAGCTTGCGTGCTGCGTCGTTGGGGACGAAGCCGAGGGCTTCCACCGCCTGCCGAACACGATCTTGGGTGGCGCTGGTGAGCTTGTGGGGATAGTGGAAGTAGTTCGAGACCGTGGAGGCGGACACGCCGGCTGCAGCGGCCACATCACGGATGGTCGTCTGGTTCAGCCGATTCTCCCGGGACTCGAGGCGGCGTCCGGCCGCGGGGGGGGGTGAGGCGCACGGGTCCGTGGCGACCGGACCGGTGCGCATCTGTTCTTGTGCAAGCGTGCGTGGGATTGCGTGAGGCCCGCCGCCCGGTCACGGGCGGCGAGCCTTGTGCGATGGCGGTGGTCGCGCTTCGTCGGGGTGCCGGGGAACTACTGCCCCGCGGATACGCCCCGGGCGACGAAGACGTAGGTTCCCGAGGGCACGTGGTAGACCGCCCGGTCGCCCTCGATGCGCCGGAAGGTTGCGCCCTTCGGGACGTCGTGCGGGGTGCGGCCGCCCTTGGGAACCCGGACTTCGGCGGTGGTGTTCGGTGGCACGTCGACCTTCAGCCGGAAGGTGCCCCTCTTCAGGGTCCATTCGGAGGCGACCTGGCCTTGGGGGGTCTGGTAGCTGCCTTCGACGTGGGTGAGGTCTCCGACGATGCGGGGGTCGATGACCAGGTACCGGTATCCGGCGGTGCCGCGGGCCTGGCGGATGCCGGCCAGGCCGCTGTGGAACCACTCCTCTATCTGCAGGAGGATCATGTGGTTCTTGGAGTTGCCCATGTCCCACTGCTCGGGATGGGTGGTGAGCCCTTGCGGGTTCGCGGTGGTCGGGGCCATGAAGAAGCCGTAGCTCGGGCGGGTGTCTTCCTGCAGCGCGTCCCACAGGACGTCGTCGCGTCCCCCGTCCATCAGGGCCCGGACGATCGGGGCGAGGCCGATCGTGCCTCCGCTGAAGTGCGGTCCGCCGCCGAACGGCCGGAAGGCGTGGACCAGTTCGACCAGCGCGTCCAGCACCCTCTGGCGTTCGCCCTCGGGGACCAGGCCTTCGTCGAGGGCGAGGGCCTGGGCGGCCTGGGTGGCACCGGTGGTGCCCGCGTTGCCCTGGGCGGTGTAGCGGCCGAGGGTCGTGTTGTAGAAGGCGTCGTTGAAGGCGGTCTTGATGTTGGAGGCGAGGCTGCGGTATTCGAGGGCGTCGGCGTGGCGGCCGAGGAGGTCGGCCATCTTCGCCATGCGGTCGGCGATCTGGTGGTAGCCCCACGTTCCGGTGATGCGGCCCGAGGTGTTCTCGGCGGCGATCCAGTCCGCCAGGGCGGCGTCCACGATGTAGGCGTCGGCGCCCGTTCCCGCCTTCTGCGTCCTGATGTAGTTCATGAACGCCTGCATCTGCGGGTAGTACCGCGCCATCGTCTGGGTGTCGCCGTAGACCTCGTAGAGGAACCACGGCACCAGGACGATCCCGTTGCCCCAGTTGATCTCGTCGCCGAACCGGCCGGTGTAGCCCCAGTCGTACACGGGTGCCTTGAGGGCGACGTTGCCGATGTTGTCGCCCGCCTTGGACTGGCCCTCGGCCAGGTGGCGCTCCATGGTGCGCAGGTACGCGTTGTAGCCGAAGTTGCGGTGCAGGGAGCCGAAGGGCTGGAGGTAGTCCGCGGGGTAGGCCAGCTTCTCCCGACCGGGGCAGTCGGTGAAGGTGGACATCATGTTGCTCATGATCGAGTACCGCGACATGCGGTGGATCCGGTTGATGCGGTCGTTGGAGGTCGTGACGGTGCCCGCGGTGGGGGTGACCGCGTGGAGCTGCAGGCCGGTGATCGTCCCGGCGGTCGGGACATAGCCCTCGGGCAGGCCGGTCACCTGTACCCACTGCATGCCGAAGTAGTTGAAGCGGGGGTGCCAGGTTTCGCCGTGCCGGTTGCCGCGCGTGGTGTAGGTGGCGAACACGTTGGTGCCGCGGCTGCTGCCGCCGCCCATGATGGAGGCCTGGTTGACGGTGCCGTCCGCGGCCAGCGACTCGGCCGGCTTCATGGTGATGGTCGTGCCTGCCGGGACTGTTCCGTCCACGGCGAGCTCCGGCCAGCCGGCGATGTTCTGCCCGAGGTCGAAGACCCACACGCCGGGTACCGGCTGGGTGACGCTGACGGGGTGGATCCGGTCGGCGACCTTCACCGGCTCGCCGACGCGCCACACGAGCTCGGTCGTCAGGTTCGGGGGCGGCGCGATGCCGGCGGGTACCCATCCGGCGGCGCTGCCGTCGCGGCGCTTGGCCGTGGGCGACAGGTCGGCGCCAGGGGCGTTCCACCCGGGCTGCTCGCGGCGGGCGTCGTAGTCGGACCCGGAGTACCAGTTGTCGGTGGTCGTCGGGCCGAGTGAGGTCTTCCAGGAGTGGTCGGTGACGATCGTCTGGACCGAACCGTCGGCCTTGGTCAGCTCCAGACGGGCGATCAGCCGGGGGGAGACGGCGGCCCCGGCGCTGGGGTCGGTGCCGGCCAGGGGGTTCCCCGAGCCGGTGACGGCCGCGGCGGCCGCATGCTGCTTGGTCAGGGCGGGGGTGAAGGTGATGCCGGTCCCGTCCGCGCCGGCCGTGCCGATGGCGGTGATCGTGCGCGGCTCCAGGCGGTCGCCGCCGTCGCCGGTGTCGATGTTGATCGTGCCGCCCACGTGGTAGCCGCTCACGCCGCTCAGCTTGACCACGGTGTCCCCCGGTGCGGCCGGGGCGGCCAGGGTGCCGCTGCCCTTGAACTGGCTCTGCCACCAGTCGTAGGGCGCGGTGCGGCCGGTGGCCGGGTTGGTGACGGAGCGGGTGACCAGGGCCTGGCCGTGGCCCACTTCGACGCCGAGGGTGTTGGCTCCGGGGCGGATGAGGCGGGTGACGTCGTACGCGCGGTACTCGACGGACAGCTGGTAGTTGGAGCTCCCCGGCGCGAGGACCTCGTCGGTGACGGCCTGTCCGTTGAGGCTGGCCTCGTGGAGACCGACTCCGGCGATGTACAGCCGCGCCTCGACGACCTTGCCATGCCGGTTGTCCACGTCGAATGCACGGGCGAAGATCGGCAGCGGATCGCCGACCTGCCGGCCGGCGCACTCGATCCACTGGGCCGGGTCCCAGTCGGTGCGCTTGAGCAGCCCCATCTCCCAGGTCGCGGGGGTGCTCCACGGCATCACGTCGCCTCGGGAGTCCCACAGGCGCACCTGCCAGACGACGCTCTGGCGGGACCGGAGGGCCTTCCCGCGCCAGGGAATGTCGGTCTGGGCGTCGGAGTGGACCTTGCCGGAGTCCCACAGGTAGCGCCCGCGGGCCAGGTCCGTGGCGGTGGCTGCCGCGCGTACCTGGTAGGCCTGCTGGGCCCAGTTCACCGGGGTGCTGGTGACCTGCCAGCCCAGACGGGGAGAGGGATCGTCGACGCCCAGGGGCTCGTCGGTGCGGCCGTCGATGCTGAGGTGTCCGACGGTCACCTTGCCGCCGTGCGGGTGGGAGGTGGTGGCGGCCGCGGGGCTGGTGACCCCGATCGGCAGTGCCAGTCCTCCCGCCCCGGCCACCATGATCCCTACGACGTGCCGGCGGCTCAGACCACGTGGTGCTTCGGACATCGAAAAACTCCTGTCGATCAAGGTATGTCACAGGTGGTGTGCGGCGGTCGGCGCTGCTCGGTGAGGAGCCGCCTCCATCAACCGCGCCGTGGTGCTGCCGGCTTGAGGCGGAGCCGGCAGGGGGCCTGGTCCCCGCCCGCGGGGAGGCGCGAAGACCAGGCCGATCATGGTCAGCCGCGGCTGACGGTGATGTCGTACGAGCCGCCGGGAACGGTGAGCTGGGCGTAGCCGTCGGCGACGGTGCCCTGGTAGGCGTTGCAGCTTCCCGCCGTGCACACGGTGCGGCCGTTGACGGTGACGGTGGCCTGGGCGGTGACCGGCACCGCGATCGTGCCGCTGGTGCTGGTCGGGGTCTGGGCGTGCAGGGTGAACACCGAGGCGTCGGACTGCCACTGCACGCCGATCTTGCCGAAGCCGGTCGGGACGGAACCCTGGGCCCACTCGAGGTTGCCGGTGTGGGGCTTGACGCTCCAGGTGGCGTAGCCGGGGTTCACGGGGGTCACGCCGAGGACCTGCTCGGTGAGCTGGACGGTCGGGGAGGCTGCCCAGCCGTGGGCGAGGCTGGCGGTGGCACGGTTGACGCCACCGTTGCTGTTCTTGAACTCCCAGAACGCGCCGGTGTAGAGCGGGTCGTTCTTGTCGACCATCTGGCCCCAGGTGCGGCGCATCAGGTCGAAGGCCCCGGTGGCGTCACCGATGGTGAAGCGGCCCGCGGTCTCCATGCCGTTGCCGAAGGGCTCGATGGTGTGGCCGGTCGGGTCGACCAGGCCCGGGCCCATGATCGCGCCGTACGGGGTCCACAACGTCTTCAGCGCGTTGAGCACACTGGTACGCCGTTCAGCCGGGACGATGCCGTACTGCAGAGCGAGGGCGTTGGCGTCCTCGACCAGCACATTGGGCTTGGCGCTGCCCTGGCCGTAGGCGCCCAGCTGCGTGCTCCAGAGCCTGGCGTTGACGGCCTGCTTGATCGACTCCGCCTTGGCGTCATCGGCACTGGCGTTGCTCGCGGAGCCGACCTGCCGCTCCAGCCAGGCCATCTCCTTGAGCAGGATGTAGTAGTCGATGCTGTACTTGGTGACCTCGCCGCTCTGGCTCGCCTGCCAGTAGTCGCGGTCGTTCGACGCGACCAGACGGTTGGCGGTCAGGAACCGGTCGTTGTAGGCGAGTTCCGCGCGCAGGTCGGGCAGGATGCTCGTAATGTAGGCCTGGTCTCCGGTGTACCGGTAGTAGTCGATCGCGGCGCGTGCGCCGTACCCGGAGTAGTTGTTGGAGTAGAACAGCGGCGACCCTGCCGGGTTGCTCCCCTTGCTGAAGTCCGGCGAGCCGGGGATGGCTCCGTCGGACCGCTGGGCGGCAAGCGGCACGTTCAGGGACGACTTCACGTAGCCGGCGCCCTCGTCACCGAGGGTGGAGACGGCGGTAGGTCCCTGGACCAGCAAGTCGCCGGTCCAGATGCTGCGGTCGCGCTTGGCGCCGTCGTAGATCCGCTTGTCCGCCAGACCGTTCAGCCCGGCGGGCTTCAGGTTCAGCTGCAGCGTGTACGCGCCGGAGTACCACATCTTGTTGAGCTGGTCATCGCTGGAGATGAACCAGCCCTTGTAGTCCGCGGCGGTGGCCCGGACGCCCTGAAAGGTGACGCCGGCAGCGGAGAGGGAGATGCTGCCCGGCGAGGTCAGGGTGAGCAGGACGAAGCGGAACCCTCCGTGGTAGGAGCCGGAGACCCGGCCCGTTCCGGTGGGCCGCAGGGTGTCGATGCCGCCGACGCCCGCCAGGCCGCGGGACTCGTCCGAGCTGGGCGCGCCCGGGGCGCTGACCGCCGCGGTCTGCGTCCCAAGGCTCCGGGTCAGGGCGGGGGTGATCGTGACCCGCCTGGAGGAGGTGTCGAACGCGGTGATCGTGCGGGTCTGCGCGGTCGTGCCGGTGCCGAAGGTGACCGTGTTGCCGACCTCGAGGTTCGCCGTCGACGCGACGGTCACCTGCGTGGCGCCCGAGGCCGCGGCGGCCGAGACGGTAGTCGAAGCAGGCGTGCGGATGTAGCGGCGCGCCTCCGAGGTGGCCAGCGACAGCGTGGGGTTTCCCGTGCGGGCGGTGACGTCGATGTAGGGGGCGCCGGCGATGTCCTTGCCGAAGTCGAGGAGGACCGACGCGGGCGCGCCGCCGGCGACCGTCGTGAGGGTTGTCGCGCTCCCCTGACCCGTCACCAGGGTGTTCGGGTTGGTCACGCTGCCCCGGGTTTCCACACTGACCGGGGGGACCTGCGCGGTGGCCGGGCCCAGGACGTAGGACTGCCAGTTCGGGTTCTGCGGGGACGCGGCCTCGGCCTGCACAAGGGCCGAGCCCATCGTGGCGAGCAGCGTTAAGGCAACGATCACGCGAGAGCGTCTGAAGCTGCGGGAGGAGCTCCCGTGTCTGCGCTGGAAACGGTTCAGCACGTGTGATCTCCCTCGAGAGGCGTTCGGGGAACGCGGGGACTGTCAGCACGGATCCAGTGGTGCCGGCGGAGCCTGGTCTCCGCGCACGGGCCGGAGCACGCGGAGACCAGGCTGTGGGGTGTCAGCCGCGGCTGACGGTGATGTCGTACGAACCGCCGGGAACGGTGAACCGGGCGTAGCCGTCGGTAACGGTGCCCTTGTAGGCGGTGCAGCCGCCGCGGGTGTACACGGTGCGGCCGTTGATCTCGACGGTGGACTTGCCGGTGACCGGCACGGCGATCGTGCCGGTGGTGTTGCGCGGCGTGCTGGCGTGGAGGGTGAACTTCGAGGCGTTGGCCTTCGACTGCCAGTTCACCGCGATGTCCCCGTACTGGGTCGGGACGGAGCCCTGGGCCCACTTCAGATTGCCGGTGTGGGGCTTGATGCTCCAGGTGGCGTAGCCGGCGTTGACCGGGGTGACGCCGAGGACCTGCTCGGTGAGCTGGACGGTCGGGGAGGCTGCCCAGCCGTGGGCGAGGCTGGCGGTGGCACGGTTGACGCCACCGTTGCTGTTCTTGAACTCCCAGAACGCGCCGGTGTAGAGCGGGTCGTTCTTGTCGACCATCTGGCCCCAGGTGCGGCGCATCAGGTCGAAGGCGCCGGTGGCGTCACCGACGGTGAAGCGTCCGGCGGTTTCCATGCCGTTGCCGAAGGGCTCGATGGTGTGGCCGGTCGGGTCGACCAGGCCCGGGCCCATGATCGCGCCGTGCGGGGTCCACAGCGTCTTGAGGGCCTTCAGGACGCTGTCGCGCCGGTCGGCGGGGACGAAGCCGTACTGCAGGGCGAGGGCGTTGGCGTCCTCGACGAGCACGTCGGGGTGGTCGATGCTCTGGCCGTAGGCGCCCAGCTGCGGGTTCCACAGCTTGGCGTTGACGGCTTCCTTGATCTGGTCGGCCTTGGCGTCGTGCTCGTCGGCAATGGTGGCGGAGCCGACCTGCCGCTCGAGCCAGGCCATCTCCTTGAGCAGGATGTAGTAGTCGATGCTGTACTTGGTGACCTCGCCGGTCTGGCTGGCCTGCCAGTAGTCGCGGTCGTTGGACGCCACGAGGTGGTTGGCGGTCAGGGACTTGTCGTTGTAGGCGAGTTCGGCACGCAGCGCGGGCAGGATCTTGGTGATGTAGTCCTTGTCGCCGGTGTACCGGTAGTAGTCGATGGCGGCGCGTGCACCGTAGCCGGAGTAGTTGTTGGAGTAGAACAGCGGAGAGCCGGCGGGGTTGCTGCCCTTGCGGAAGTCGGGCGAGCCGGGGATGGCCCCGTCGGCGCGCTGGGTGGCGAGCAGTACGTCGATCGAGGCCCTGACGTAGTCGGCGCCCTCGTCGCCGAGAGTGGAGATGGCGGTCGGTCCCTGGACCAGGAGGTCGCCGGTCCAGATGCTGCGGTCGCGCTTGGCGCCGTCGTAGATCCGCTTGTCCGCCAGGTTGTTGAGCCCGGCGGGCTTCAGGTTGAGCTGCAGCGTGTAGGCACCGGAGTACCACATCTTGTTGAGCTGGTCGTCGTCCGAGAGGAACCAGCCCTTGTAGTCGGCGGGGGTGGCCCGGACGCCCTGGAAGTCCACGCCGGCGGCGGAGAGGGAGATGCTGCCGGGTGAGGTCAGTGTGAGCAGCGCGAAACGGAAGCCGGGGTGGTAGCCGGCGGAGATCCGGCCCGTGGCGGTGGGCTGCAGGGTGTCGATGCCGCCGACACCCGCCAGGCCGCGGGACTCGTCCGAACTGGGCGCGCCCGGTGCGGACGCCGTCGTGGTCTGGGCCGGGACGTCGCCGGTCAGGGCGGGCGTGAAGGATATGGTCCTGGCGGTGGTGTCGAAGGCGGTGATCGTGCGGGTCTGGGCGGTCGTGCCGGTGCCGAAGGTGATCGTGTTGCCGGCCTCGAGGTTCGCCGTCGAGGCGACGGTCACCTGCGTGGCGCCCGACGTCGCGGCGGCGGACACGGTGGTCGACGCGGCCGTGCGGATGTAGCGACGGGCCTCAGCGGTGGCCAGCGACAGGGTCGGATTGCCTTCGAGGGCGGTGACGTCGAAGTAGGGCGTTCCTGCGATGTCCTTGCCGAAGTCCAGGAGGACCGATGCGGGCGCGCCGCCGGCGACCGTCGTCAGGGTCGTCGCCTTCGGCTTGCCCTTGTCCTTGTCCTTGTCCTTGCCGTTCACCAGGGAGTTGGCGTGGGTGACGTCGCCCCGGGTTTCCACGGCGACCGGCTTCACCTGTGGGGTCGACGGGGCCAGGACGTAGGACTGCCAGTCGGGGTGCTTCGGCGTCGAGGCCTCCGCCTGCACTCCCACTGAGCCCACAGTCGCGAGCACTGCCACGGCGACGACGAGGCGAGAGCGCCCGAGGCCGCGGGAGGAGTCTGCACGCGGGGAACTGAATCGTTTCAACATGAGGGTGTGATCTCCCTTGGAAGAGGTGTGCAAAATGAGCGCCCGAACGGCCGGGGCGGAGCCGTCGCCCCGGCCGGGGTCTGTGTTAGGAGCCGGACTTGTAGTCGGCGTCCATGGCCTGGAGAACCTTGTCCGGTGTGGACTGGGCGCTGAAGATCTCCTGCAGGCCGCTGAGCATGGTCTGCTGCACCTTGGGGTTGGGCCAGAGCTGGTCCATGAAGGGCACGGTCCGGTCGTCGCTGAGGAAGGTGGAGAGCTCGGTCAGCGACGCGTCGGCGGTGAAGCCGGTGTCGGAAAGCGCCGGAAGGCCGCCTTGCTTCTTGACGAAGAGGTTCATGCCCTCGGGTGACATGACGAAGTCGACGAACTTCAGCGCGAGGTCCTTGTTCTTGGCCTTGGCGTTGACTGCGTAGCCGGCGCCCGCCGCGGCGGGCATGAGGAACTCCGAGGGGGTATCAGTGGCCGGCAGCGCCTTGAGGGTGAACTTCCCGCTGGGGTTCTTGCCCTTGAGCAGGGCGATGACCCAGTTGCCCTGGACGATGCCGAGGGTCTTGCCGGTGGCGGCGAGTTCCTGGCTGGCCTCGTAGCTGGTGCCCAGCGGGTTCTTCTGGAAGCAGCCGGCCTTGTCCATCTGCTGGTACTTGGCCATGGCGGTCGTCCACGGCGAGTCCGCGAAGGTGGCCTGGCCCGCCTGCATCTTCTTGTCGAAGTCCGGGTCGGGGCCGTAGACGGTGGTGGCGACCAAGGCGTAGAGGACGAGCTGGGTGACCCAGTTGTCCTGGATGCCCAGGGCGAAGGCGGGGGTTCCCTTGGCGGTGGCGTCCTTGCAGAAGTCCAGGAGTTCGGTCCAGGTGCCGGGCGGGGTGAGGCCGGCCTTGTCCAGAGCGTCCTGGTTGTAGACGGCTCCGATGCCATTGAGGCCGAAGACCCCGTTGTACGTCTTGCCCTCGTACTGGGAGACGGTCTTGACCGCGTCGGGCAGCTTGGAGGCCCAGGGGCGGCCCGACAGGTCGAGGAGGTATCCGGGCTTGGCCAGGACGTAGGTGGCCGCGGGGTTGCCGTTGCCCGGCCAGACCGACATCACGTCAGGTGCGGTGCCGGAGGCGAGCTTGGTGCGGATCTGCTGCTGGTACTGGTCGGCGCCGCTGGTGGTGAAGCGCACGTCCACGCCGGGGTTGGCCTTCTCGAAGGCCTTGACGACGTCTTCGATGGATCCCTGGTCGACCGAGGCGAGGGTCAAGGTAGTGGAGGAGTTCCCGCCGGCTGCGTTGGTGCCGCCGCTGCAGGCTGCCAGCAGGCCTGCAGCCGTCGCTGCCGCTATCAGGGCGGACAGTCTGGTTCTGATCATGGTGTCTCCCGCGGGGAAGGGGCGGCGATCACGAGGGGAACGGCGAAGTCAGCTCCGGGGCAATGGCGCTGATGACGTAGTGGCCGGATGCCAGCCGCACGGCGGCTCCGGCCGAGTGGGGTTCGACGGCGAGTACGCCGGGCCGGCCGGCCGCGGGCGCTCCGCCTTCCCGGACGCTGCCGGGGTCGGACGTGGGCATGTGCAGCGTGGCGATGGCGCCGGGAGGCACGGTGCAGGTCACCGTGAGCAGACCGTCGGCCAGACCCCATCCGCAGGTGACCTGTCCGCGTACGGTGTCCTGTTCGGCGCGGGCCCAGGTGAGACGGCCTCCGGGCTGCGGGCGCAGGAGCAGTTCGCTGTAGGCGACCGAGGAGGGTGCCTGGTCGATGCCGGCGACGCCGCCGAAGAGCCAGTCGCCGACGCTGCCCAGGCTGTAGTGGTTGAAGGAGTTCATCGCGGCGGACTGGAAGCCGCCGTGGTCGGTCCACCCGTCCCAGCGTTCCCAGACGGTGGTGGCGCCGTGGCGGATCGAGTGTCCCCAGGAAGGGTATTCGTCCTGGTGCAGCAGGGCGTAGGCGAGGTCCGCCCGGCCGTGGTCGGCCAGGACCGGGCAGAGCAGGGCGGTGCCGACGAAGCCGGTGGTCAGGGTGGTGTTCCGCTTTTCGATGTCGGCGGCCAGGTGGCCGACGGCGGCTTCGACGAGGGGTTCGGGCAGGAGATCGAAGGCCAGGGCCAGCAGGTATCCGGTCTGGGTGCCTCCTTCGATGCTGCCGTCGGCGTGGACGTAGGAGTCGATGAAGGCCGTGCGGATGTCGGCGTGGAGCTTTCGGTAGTGCGCTGCTTCCGGCGCGCGGCCCAGGACTTCGGCGGCGTCGGCGACGATCCGGGTGCTGTGGGCGAAGTACGCGGTCGACAGCACGTCGCGTGGGGTGGTGACGCCGACCTGCAGCCAGTCGCCGTACGAGTTCCCGGTCCGGTGCCGCCACCGGAGATCGGGGTTGTGGCGCCGGATGTGTTCCACCCAGGCGGCCATCGCGTCGAAGGAGCCTTCCAGGACGCGCAGGTCGCCGTAGGTGCGCCACAGGTGCCAGGGGATGATCACGCCGGCGTCGCCCCATGCCGGTGCCGCCTCCCGGTCGAGCGTCATGACAGGGGCGACATCCCGGAAGGCGCCATCGTCGTCCTGTCCGTCGAACACGTCGCGCATCCAGCGGGCGAAGAAGGCGGCTACGTCGGCGTTACGGCTCGCGGTCGGCGCGAAGATCTGGGCGTCGGCGAGCCAGCCGAGGCGTTCGTCGCGTTGCGGGCAGTCGGTGGGGACGGCGAGGAAGTTGCCACGCTGTCCCCAGGCGATGTTGGACTGCAGCTGGTTGACCGTGGGGTCGGAGCACTCGAAGGTGCCGGTCCAGGGTGTGTCGTTGTGCAGGACGCGGGCGCTCACGTCGTCGGCGGCCAGCTCGCCGGGGTAGTGGTCGATCTCTGCGTACCGGAAGCCGTGGAAGGTGAACTGCGGCTCGAAGATCTCGGTGCCGGTGCCGCCGGTGGTGTAGATGTCGGTGGCCTGGGCGCGGCGGAGGTTGTCCAGGTACAGCTCGCCGTCGTCGAGGACTTCGGCGTGGCGCAGGACGATCCGCTGCCCTCGCTCGGCGTTGCGGATGGTCAGCTGGACGCGGCCGACCAGGTTCTGCCCGAAGTCCACGATGCACCGGCCGGGGCCGCGGTGGTGGACGGCGACTGCCGGCAGATGCCGGGTGACGCGAATGGGCTGGTCGGGCTCGGCGACCAGTGGCTCGGGGTCGGTGTCGAGGACGGCGGCCGGGCGGAAGCCCGCAGGGTCCGGTCCGGGTGCGTCCCAGCCGGATGTGTGGCGGCGGGCGTCGACGCTCTGGCCCATGAGCAGGTCTGCGGAGCGGATCGCGCCAGGCCCTTCCGACCAGTCCGGGCCGGTGGCGACCACCTGGCGGGAGCCATCGGCGAAGTCCAGGACCAACTGGGCCAGGAAGGCGGGACGGTCGCCGTAGTGCTGTGCGGCACGGCGCGGGTCGAAGCCGACGTACCCGCTCCACCAGCCGTCGGCGACGACGGCGGCCAGGACGTTGGCGCCCTCGGTGACCAAGTCGGTGACGTCGTAGGTCTGGTACTGCAGCCGCCGGTGGTACTCGGTCCAGCCCGGTGACAGTTCCGCGTCGCCGACGCGGGAGCCGTTCAGGCGCGGCTCGTACACGCCGCGCGCGGTTGCGTACAGGCGGGCCCGCACGGGCCGGTTGGGTGCCTGGAAGGTTCGGCGCAGTTGCAGGGGCGGTGACAGCAGTGCCGAGTCCTCGGGGTCGTCGTCCTCGGGCGGGTCGAAGTGGGGAAGATTGACCAGGTCCCGGCCCACCCATTGGGCAGTCCAGTCGTCCTGGTGCAGCAGGCCGGTCTCGAACCAGGACTGTGCGCTCCCCCCGCGGGCGCCGGTCTCGTCCCAGACCTCGACGCGCCAGTGGTAGCGCGTGGCGGAGGTCAGGGCGGGTCCGTCCCAGCCTATGAGCAAGGTGTCCGACGAGGCGCAGCGGCCGCTGTCCCACAGCAGACGGCTCGAGGTGTTCAGGTCCGCGGGGCGCGTCGCGACGGTGATGCGGTAGGCACTCTGGCCTGCCGCGCGGCGGCGGCTGTGGAGTTTCCAGGACAGTCTCGGGTGCCGCTCCCCTAGCCCGAGGGGTTCGGTGCGCTGCTCTGTCTGCAGTGCGTAGGGGGTGAGGAGCGGCGGGTTCACTGCGTCGGTCATCCCTTCAGCCCTCCGGCGAAGCCGCTGATGATGCTGCGTTGCAGCGCGAAGTAGACGGCCAGGATGGGCACGATGCTGATCGCCAGGGCGGCGAAGACGAGGTTCCAGTCGGTGACGTACTGGCCGACGAAGCCAGCGATCGCCACGGGCATGGTCTGCTGGGTACTGCCGCTGAGGTACAGCAGCGGGGTGAAGAAGTCGTTCCACACTGCGACGGCGTTGAGGACGAGCGCCGTCACGGTGATCGGCTTGAGCATGGGCAGCACCACGTGGCGGAAGCTCTGTGTCGGTGTGCAGCCGTCGATGAGCGCGGCGTCCTCGAAGTCGCGGGGCAGGGCGCGCAGGAATCCGGTGTAGAGGAAGGTGGTGAAGGGGACCTGCAGGCCGGAGTAGAACAGGATCAGTGCCCAGGGGGTGCCCAGCAGGTGCAGGTCCCGCATCGTCTGGTAGAGCGGCAGCGCGGCGAGCTGGAAGGGCAGGATCAGTCCGAGCATGACCAGCAGGAACAGTCCGCGTGACCAGCGTGCGGTCGACCGGGCCAGCGGATATGCGGCGAACGAGGACACGGCCAGGATGATGACCACGCTGCCGGCGGTGACCAGCACGCTGTTGAACAGCGCGCCGCCCAGTCCGCCTTGCTGCCAGGCCTGGGTGAAGTTGTCGAAGGTGGGCGAGGTCGTCGGGCGGATCGGCGAGGCGGTGTCCGATGTCGGCCGCACGGCCAGGTTGACCAGGACGTAGACCGGGAAGGCGACCACCAGGGCGACGGTGATCATGGCCAGCTCGAGCGCGAAGGTGCGCTTGCGGTAGCGGTTCACGAGGCGGCCCTCTCTCCACGGGCCAGCACGAGGTACTGCCCGGTCGACGCAACCGCCACGATGATCGTGAGGACGACCGCGAGAGCGATGCTGTATCCGAACTCGCCGAGGGTGAAGGCGTCTTTGTAGATCAGGGTGGACAGCGTGTCGGTGGCGTGGCCTGGGCCTCCGCCGGTCAGGGCGTAGACCTGGTCGAAGAGCTTGATTCCGCCGATGATCGACAGCATGAGATTGATGGTGAAGGCCGGGGCCAGTAGCGGGCGGGTGATCGACCAGAATCGGCGGATCGGTCCGGCGCCGTCGATGTCGGCGGCCTCGTGGATCTCCTTCGGAACCGATTGCAGCCCGGCCAGGAAGATGACCATCGAATAGCCGCCGAACTGCCACACGATGACCCCCACGATCGACCACAGGGCCAGTTGCGGGTCACCGAGCCAGTCCTGTCTGAGGGAGTCCAGGCCGACCGCGCCTAGCAGGCTGTTGACGGCGCCGCTGGGGCCGAGCAGGTTGCGCCACAGGTAGGCGGTCACGATCGGGGTGATCACGGCGGGCGCGAAGAGCAGGACCCGAAGCACGTTGCGGGTCTTGATGAGGCTGTTGACCCCGAGTGCCAGCAGGAGCCCGAACGCGTTCTGGATGACGGTGATCGACACCGCGATCAGCAGGGTGTGCCAGATCGCCTGCACCGCGTCCGGGTCGTCCGGCAGACCGGTGAAGTTGTCGAGGCCGACGAAGGAGAAGTTCGGGTCGAGGCCGTCCCAGTCGGTGAACGCGTAGTACACACCCCGGGCGCTGGGCACCAGGACGACGAACGCGAACAGCAACATCGCCGGGACGGCGAACCACCAGGGAGAGGTGGCGCGGCGCCGGCCGGGCAGGCGCCCGGGGCGTCTGGGGACGACAGCGGCCGGTGGCGACAGCGGATCGCGCGAGGTAGCAGGCACTGGCGACGCCCCCTTTCTTAAACGTTTCAATCCGATGGGTAACGTTTCCCAAAACGTGCGACAGACCCTAGGGAGGGAGGCGACGTAACGTCAAGATGTCGGACACGATGCACCGCAGTTACCGAAGCCCAGGCAAGCTCTCTTCTGCTATGAGCTGCGGAAAGGTGCTGCTGAGCGGTACGGTTCGGCGATGGGAACGCCCGGGAGCGCGGTCCAATGCGCCGGGTAACGTTTCCCACATGTGTCCTGGAGGGAGTCAGATGGAACCGCCCGCGCAGCCCAAGCGCGTCACGATCGTCGACGTCGCGCGGCATGCCCAGGTGTCCACGACCGCGGTGTCCAAGGTGCTGCGCAACGCCTACGGGACCAGTCCCCAGATGCGTGCGAGGGTCCGTCAGGCGATCGACGACCTCGGATACCGCCCCTACGCCGCGGCCCGGGGCATGCGCGGCCAGACGTACACGGTCGGCGTGATGCTGCCCGACATCCGCAACCCCTTCTTCCCCGAGATCCTCGACGGGATCACCGACGCCCTGTGGGACACCGACTACCAGGTCCTCATGGCCCCCGGACGCAACGGAGAAGAGGCGGAAGCCAAAGTCACCGAGGCCATGATCGACCGCGGTATGGACGGCATGATCCTCGTCGCACCCGTCTCATCGCGTCCCCACCTCGAGCGTGTCGCCGGCATGGTGCCGACCGTGGTCGTCGGCCGGCACGGGCAGTCCGCCGCCTACGACACCGTCTCCGACGACGACCTGGCCGGAGCCGCTCTCGTCGTCGACCACCTCGCCGGCCTCGGGCACCGACGCATCGCGCACATCGAGCACGACGAAACCGACCCCCGCCGCATCGCGGAGATGCCCAACGCCATCCGCGCCGACGGCTACCGGCGTGCCATGCGGGCCCGCGGCCTCGAGAACGAGATCGACATCGTCTCCACCACCTACACCCAGCAGGGCGGCTACCTCGGCGCCCAGCAACTGCTCGCCCGCACCCCACGGCCCACCGCAATCTTCGCCGACGCGGACATCGTTGCCATGGGCGTCCTCCAAGCCGTCTCCGAAGCCGGACTCAAAGTCCCCGACGACATCTCCATCGCCGGCTACGACAACACCACCTTCGCCGCCCTCGGCCCCATCTCACTGACCAGCGTCGATCAAGCCGGACGACACATCGGCACCAACGCCGCCCAACTCCTCATCGACCGCATCACCGACCGCACCCGCCCCACCGCCCAGATCAAGTTCTCCCCCAC
>NZ_JARAVK010000110.1:0-30241 GCF_033792765.1 Streptomyces sp. PA03-6a
CATCGTCGTCGTCACCCACGACCAGGCCGTGGCCACCGCCGTCGACCGCACCGTCGCCATCCGCGACGGCCGCACCGCCTCCGAAGTCGTCCGCCGCACCAGCGTCGACGACGAAGGCCGCACCACCGTCCACGCTAGCGAATACGCCACCGTCGACCGCTCCGGACGCCTCCAACTCCCCCGCGACTACACCCACGCCCTCGACATCCGCAACCGCGTCATGCTCGAACTCGAACCCGACCACATCGCCATCCGCCCCGACCACCCCGAAGAGGAAACCGGCAACCCACCCGGTTCCTGACCGGACCTCACATCAGCAGGCGTGCGGGCAGTCCCGTCTCACGCACCGCTCCACCGCTCCCGGGCTCCAGGCGGTGCAGGGTCGGGCCCGGTCGTTCCGCGACGACCTCCGTGAGCTCGCCGTCGGTGAACAGGGCCGCGGTGTTGCCGCCGCAGGGTGGACGACGTCCTGGGAGAGGACGAAGGAACGCAGGTCCCGGTGGTCACGGCGGAAGAGCGGCAGGTGGGCTGGTTCGCAGTCGCGCGCGGCGAACGCCGCGTGGAAGTCCTCGACGTACGACTGCGCGTCACCACTGGCGGTGGGCACGAAGCAGACCTTCGGGCGGCGCCGCCCGGCGGTGCGCAGCACGTATGCGTCGAGCGGCGACCCGGGCGCCCAGGAGAAGCCGCCGCCCAGCAGCACGATCCTTCTCTTCGCAGTCATGCGGGCATCCTTGACGGCCACTCGGCGGGCGACACCTCCTGCCCCGGACCAGCGCCGGAACGGCCCCCGGCGTGGGCGGACCAACGACTCTGACGCGAAGCCCGACTCATGTCAATATGTATTCCTAATTTAGGAGAATCCCGGAACGCGGCGTGCCCAAAACCTTGACAGGCCCTTCCCGGCGGGTGCATGTTCGGCAACGTTGTCATCGCGATGGCAACGTTGTCATCGCCTCGATGATGCCAGGCCGCCTCCTCATTGAACATCCCTGAACGGAGCCGTTGTTCATGCCGGACCAGTCCTCCCTGCCCTCCCGACGCGCCGTACTCTCCACCGGCTCCACCCTCCTCGCGGGGTTCGGGCTCGGCATGGCCTTCCCCGCCGCCGCCACGGCACAGACGCGCTCCTCGAACCCGGCCGGTGCGCGGAGCGAACTCGCCGCGTACCGCCCGGTCACGGTGTCCTCCACCGACTACGCCCCCACACCGGCCGAGTTCGCCGTCGACGGCCTCGACCGGGTCGGCGTGCGGGGCTCCGGATGGCGGGCCGCCGCCGGCGACCCCCAGTGGATTGCCGTCGACCTCGAGGCCCTGTGCGAGGTCGGGTCGGTCCGCCTCACCTTCGAGGCGACGGTCGACGACCCGCCGTTCACGCCCGGGACCGGTGGCAACCCCCGCGACAACACCACCGGCCAGGAGGTCCTGTCGAGTTGCGCGGTCGCCTTCGTGATCGAGACCTCGCGCGACGGGAAGTCGTGGACCGTCGCGCACCGCACCGAGGACGGCAAGGGCGGGGTCGTCGAGATCGCCCTGCCCCAGCCCGTCACCGCCCGCTGGGTGCGGATGACGGTCACCAAGCGCTCCAACGCCAACCCGCTGGGCCTCAACGGCTTCCAGGTGTACGGCACCCCGCGCGGCCACCGCCCCGAGGCCACCGGCTGGACCGACTGGGGCACCCACCACCGCACGCCCCCGGCCCTGGAGGTCGCCGACGACGGCACCGTGCCGCTGGAGTCCGGCTGGGACCTGACCATGGACGACTGGGCGGGCGGCAGCGCCGCGGAACTGTCCGCGCCGTCCGTGGACACCAGCGCCTGGCTGCCGGCCACCGTGCCCGGGACCGTCCTGTCCTCGCTCGTGGCCGAGGGCCACCTGCCCGACCCGGTCGCCGGCTTCGCCAACCTGCACATCCCCGAGGCCCTCTCCCGCCACTCCTGGTGGTACCGGCGCGAGTTCCGCCTGCCCAAGGGCCTGCGCACCGGGGCCGGGCGCCGCGTCTGGCTGGAGTTCGACGGGGTCAACCACGAGGCGGACGTCTGGCTCAACGGCAAGCAGGCCGGCACCCTCACCTTCCCCTTCGCCCGGGCCGCCTACGACGTGACCGGGCTGCTGGCGGCGCAGGGCCCGCAGGCCCTCGCGGTCAAGATCAGCCCCATGCCGTTCCCGGGCAGCCCCGGCGACAAGGGCGCGGCCGGCCTCGCCTTCGTCGACGCCGGCGCGAACATGATGAACCGCAACTCGCCGACCTACCTGGCCTCCTCCGGCTGGGACTGGATGCCCGCGGTGCGCGACCGGGCCGCCGGCATCTGGAACCACGTACGGCTGCGCTCCACCGGCGACGCCGTCCTCGGCGACCCCCGCGTCGACACCGTCCTGCCGGACCTGCCCGACACCCGCACGGCCGAGGTGACCATCGTCGTACCGCTCCGCAACGCCGCAGCGGAGGCCAGGTCGGTCACCGTCACCGCCGCCTTCGACGGCGTGCGTGTGCAGCGGACGGTCACCGTGCCCGGGGGCGGCAGCACCGACGTCGTCTTCGACCCGGCCTCGGACCCGAAGCTGCGCCTGCGGAACCCGAAGCTGTGGTGGCCCAACGGCTACGGTGAGCCGGAGCTGCACCGGCTCACCCTCACCGCCTCCGTGGCCGGGCAGGAGAGCGACCGGCGCACCACGCGCTTCGGCCTGCGCCAGTTCGGCTACGAGTACGACACCCCGCTCACCTTCCAGTCCGGCTCCGACGCCTACGCGCAGACGGTGACGTTCACCCGGCGGACCGCCCGCTACGTGCGGATCCTGTGCCGCACCCGGGCCACCGGCTGGGGCTCGTCGATGTGGGCCCTGTCGGTCGCCGACAGCACCGTGCCCGACCTCGACCTCGCGCTGCACAAGGAGGCCACCTCCTCCTCCACCGACGACCCGTCCAACCGGCCCGGCAACGTCACGGACGGGGACCCGCACACCCGCTGGTCGTCGGCGTTCGAGGACGACCAGTGGGTCCAGGTCGACCTGGGCTCCGCGGTCCCCTTCGACCGCGTCGTCGTCACCTGGGAGCAGGCCTACGCCGAGACGTACACCGTCCAGGTCTCCGACGACGGCGACGACTGGACCGACGCCGCGTCCGTCGACAACGCCGCTGTCCCGCTGCCCTTCCAGACCTCGGGCGCGGCGAGCCTGCAGGACGTGGAGATCGCCGCGACCACGGCCCGCTACCTCCGGATCCTCTGCCACACGCGCGCCACCAGCTGGGGCTCGTCCATGTGGGGCCTGTCGGTGGTCGACAGCGGTACGCCCGGCACCGACCTGGCGCTGCGCAAGGAGGCCACCGCCTCGTCCTCCGAGGGCGACGGCAGCGGTCCGGGCAACGCGGTGGACGGCAAGCCCGGCACCCGCTGGTCCTCGGCGTACGAGGACGAGCAGTGGATCCAGGTCGACCTCGGCTCCGCGGTGCGGTTCGACCGCGTCGTCATCACCTGGGAGCAGGCGTACGCCAGGACCTACACCGTCCAGGTCTCGGACGACGGCGACGAGTGGACCGACGTGAAGTCCGTCGACAACTCCACCGTCCCGCTCAAGATCAGCGTCAACGGCGTCCGGGTCTTCGCCCGCGGCGGCAACTGGGGCTGGGACGAACTGCTGCGCCGCATGCCCGCGGACCGCATGGACGCGGCCGTGCGCATGCACCGCGACATGAACTTCACGATGATCCGCAACTGGGTGGGAAGCAGCAACCGCGAGGAGTTCTACGCCAGTTGCGACGAGCACGGCCTGCTGGTGTGGAACGACTTCCCCAACGCCTGGGCGATGGACCCGCCGAACCGCCAGGCCTTCCTCGACCTGGCGCAGGACACCGTGCGGCGCTACCGCATCCACCCCAGCGTCGTGGTGTGGTGCGGCGCCAACGAGGGCAACCCCCCGGGCCCGGTCGACGACGGGATGCGCTCCGCGGTGCGCGCGGAGGCGCCCGGGCTGCTCTACCAGAACAACTCGGCGGGCGGCATCGTCTCCGGCGGCGGGCCCTACGGCTGGGTCGAGCCCGAGCGGTACTACTCCGCGTCCACCTACGGCAGCGGCAGCTTCGGGTTCCACACCGAGATCGGCATGCCCGTCGTGTCGACCGCCGAGACCATGCGGCGCATGGCCGGCGACGAGCCCGAGTGGCCGGTCGGCGGCGTCTGGTACCACCACGACTGGAGCACCCGCGGCAACCAGGCCCCGCAGAACTACCGCGCGGCCATCGAGGGCCGGCTGGGCACGGCGGAGGACCTCGACGACTTCTGCCGCAAGGCGCAGTTCGTCAACTACGAGAACTTCCGCGCCATGTTCGAGGCCTGGAACGGCCGGCTGTGGGACGACGCCGGCGGCCTGATGCTGTGGATGTCCCACCCCGCCTGGTACAGCACGGTGTGGCAGACGTACGACTACGACTTCGACGTCAACGGCGCCTACTACGGGGTCCGCAAGGCCGCCGAGCCCGTCCACGTGCAGGCCGATCCCGTGACCGGGAAGGTCGTGGCGGTCAACCACACGCCCGCGGCCCTCAAGGGTGCGACGGTGTCCGCGCGGCTGCTCGACCTGTCGGGTCATCCGCTGTCCGCGGAACGTCGCGGCACGGTGGACGTGGCGGCGTCCGCGAAGGCGGAGGCGTTCACCGTGGCGTGGACGGACGGCCTGCCGGACTTCCACCTGCTGAAGCTGAGGCTGACGGACCGTCACGGCGACGTGCTGTCCGAGAACGTCTACTGGCGCTACCGCAAGCCCGAGCACATGCAGGCGCTCAACAAGGCCGCACGGACCCGGGTCCTGGCCGACGTCACGGACACGGACCTCTCGGGCGACCGCCACGGGCTGACCGCGCGGCTGAGCAACCGGGGATCCACGGTCGCCGCCCTGGTCCGGCTCTCCCTGCTGGACTCCCGTACCGGCGACCGGGTGCTGCCCACCCTGTACAGCGACAACTACCTGTGGCTGCTCCCCGGTGAGAGCCGCACGGTGACGCTGTCCTGGCCCGCCGGGGCGCTGCCGTCGAAGCGGCCGAAGCTGCGGGTCGGCGGCTACAACGTGTCGCCGGTCACCGCGCAGCCGTAGGCCCTGCCGCCGCCGTGGCGGTCACCTGCCGGGTGACCGCCACGGCGATGCGGCGCGCCGGGAACCCGTCCCACATCGCGGACGTCTGACAGGAGGTGACGACTTCTCCAGCCCTGATGCGCCCGGCGCGGTTCGGCGACCTGGCGGCCATCGTGGACGTGCACACGCAGGCGCGTGCCGCGTACTACCAGGCGGGCGGCCTGCCCGGTTCCGAGATCGACAGCCCCGACGGGTGGGCGCGCCGCCGCGCGTCCTGGGCGCACGCCATCCAGTCGAGCGCGACGACGGTGCTGTGCGCCGTCGAGGACACCGAGGTGGTCGGCGTGGTGGCCATGGGGCCGCCCAAGGAGGGCGCGCAGGCCCCGCCGGCGTGCGGTGAGCTGCACTGGATCCACGTACGCCCCGACCGCTGGGGCCGCGGCGTCGGGGGACGGTTGCACGCCGAGTTCGTGCGCTTCCTGCGGGACTCCCACCTGGAGACGGGGCTGCTGGACGCCTGGGAGCGCAACAGCCGCGCCCTCGCCTTCTACACCCGTCACGGCTGGGTACCGCAGGGCGGTCGCCGCCCCGGCCCCGGCGGCGCCGACTTCGTGCGTCTCCGTCTCGACCTGCGTGCCGGCGTGTCCGCCGCCGCGTCCGCGGCCGGTACCGTGCCGCTGGCCTGACCGGCCGCGCCTGGCATCCTGTCCGGTGTGCTGATCAAGGGGTACGACCACGGGCCGCTGACGGCCGGTGAGCCGCTGACGGACCGGCCCGGCTTCTGGGCGAACCACCTCCTGGGGTGGTGCGAGGCCGGGCCGGACGGCGAGCGTCCCGAGCCGGAGTGGTTCGGGGACGACGGGGCCGACACCGATGCCCTGGCCGAGGTGCTGGACGACGAGCGGGCCTGGCCGGTCCTCAGGGTGCCCTTCGGGGACGGCCACTGCGTCGTCCTGGTCCACCGGAACCTCGACGGCGACGCCGGGCTGGACTACCTGCTCACCCACCCCGGCTGGGTCCGCGCGGAGACCCTGTTCTCGTACGCCGGCGACGCGTACGGACCCGGTCTGCGGTGGCGCCAACTGGTGCACGTCGCCGACGCGGTACCGGGTTCCGGCCCGGACGAGGGCCTGTCCGATCCCGCCGCCCGGCTGCTGCTCCTGCTGCCCGTACTCACGGACGGCCGGCGGCACGCCGCGGAGGCCCTGGCGCGGATCGCCGCAGCGCTCACGGCGGTCGGCGCGCCGCAGGAGACGGCGGCGCTCGCGGCCCGGTGCCTCATCGGCGGGCCGGGGGACGGGATCTGGCACGACCCGGCGTGGGGTTCGCCGCTCAGCGGTGGCGGTTCCCGTACCGGGGAGGGCGAGGGGCGGCCGGGCCCGGAACCGTTGCCGGGCCTCGGCGTGGCCGCCGCCCAGGGGGAACGGCTCGCCCGCGCCCTCGGGGTCAGTGGGCCTGGGACTTGACCCATTCCTCCACGGTGACGACGTCGGCCTGCCGCGGGAACACCTTCTCCGTGAGCACGCGGTGCACCTCCGGGTCGGCGTCCAGGCATCCGTCGGACAGGACGGTGAGGCCGTAGTCGAGGTCGGCCGCCTGGCGCAGCGTGGACAGCACCACGCCTGAAGTGGCGATGCCGGTCAGGACGAGGCTGTCGATGCCGCGCGCCCTCAGGACGACGTCCAGGTCACTGCCCGCGAAGGCGCTGACGCGCTTCTTGGTGACGACGACGCCGCCGGGGGCGGGCGCGACGTCGGGGTGGATCTCGGCGCCCGGGTCGCCCGCGGCGAAGCCGCCCGCCTGCGCGAGCGCACCGAAGGTCTTGTTGCGGGGGCTGATCTCCGGGTGCCCGGCGCGGAAGCCGATGACGACGTGGATGACGGGGACGTCCGCGGCACGCGCGGCGTCGATCGCGTCACGCACCCGGGGCAGGTAGCCGGCGTCCCCGGTGAAGCGGTCGGTGATGGCTCGCTGGACGTCCATCACGAGGAGTGCGCTGTGCGCCATTCTTGCTGTCCTTTGTCCGTGCCGTTCATGCCGTTCGGGTCTTTCGGGTCGTTCGGGTCGTTCGCGTCGCCGCCGGGACGGCTCGCCGCGGGGGTGTCGCGGCGGCCGCGCAGCGCCGAGGCGAGCGCGGCGATCAGGGCCATGACGGTGGCCGCGCCGAAGACGGTGACGAGTCCGTGGTGGAAGGGACCGGAGACGAGCGTGGGGAAGAAGGCCGTGCCGGTCAGGACGTGCACCTGGTGCTCGGGCAGGGTGCCGAGGACCCCGCTGGGCCCGAGCAGGTGGCCGATCGGGTTGTCGCCGAGGAAGGTGGCGAACAGGGTGCTCACCGGCGGCAGTCCGGCGACCTGCTCGGCGGTGCCGGCGGGCACGCCGTTCGCCCGCAGTCCGTCCGCGAGCGTCTGCGGCAGCGAGCCGGCCAGTCCGGCGATCATCAGCGAGAAGCACAGGCCGATGGAGAGCGCCGTACCGGAGTTCTGGAAGGTGGAGCGCATGCCGGAGGCGACGCCGCGCTGATCCGGCGCGACGCTGCCCATGATGGCCGAGGTGTTGGGGGCCGAGAACATGCCCTGCCCGATGCCGCTCACCAGCAGCAGTGCCGCGAAGGCGGGGTAGGGGAAGTCGACCGGGAGCGCGAGCAGGCCGACGAACGCGGCCGCCACGAGGACCAGTCCTGTGGTGGAGAACAACCGGGCGCCGAAACGGTCCGACAGGTATCCGGACACCGGCCCCGCCACGAGGAAGCCGACGGTCAGCGGCAGCATGAACAGGCCCGCCCACAGGGGCGTCTGCTCGAAGTCGTAACCGCGCAGCGGCAGCCAGATGCCCTGCAGCCAGATGATGAGGGTGAACTGCAGGCCGCCGCGGGCGATCGCGGTCAGCAGCACCGCCACGTTGCCGGCGGCGAACGCCCTGATGCGGAACAGGCCGAGCTGGAACATCGGTTCCGCGACCCGGGTCTCCGCGACGCAGAACGCCACGAGCAGCAGCACGCCCGCCGCGAGGCCGCCGAGCACCCAGGGGTTGGTCCAGCCCGTGGGGTGGCCGCCGTAGGGCTGGATGCCGTACGTGATGGCGGCGAGCAGCCCCCCGGCGCCGGCGGTGAAGGTGAGGTTGCCGATCCAGTCGACGCGCCCCGGCTTCCGCGCGCCGGTCTCCCGCAGGCTGCGGTACGACCAGACGGTGCCGACGATGCCGATGGGCACGCTCACCCAGAACACAGCGCGCCAGTCGATGGTGGCCAGCAGCCCGCCGGCGATCAGCCCGAGGAACTGGCCCGCGAGCGCGGTGATCTGGTTGATGCCCAGCGCCATGCCGCGCTGCCGGGTGGGGAAGGCGTCGGTGAGGATGGCCGCAGAGTTCGCGGTCAGCATCGACCCGCCGACGGCCTGCACGATCCGGAAGCCGATCAGCCACAGGGCGCCGCCCCCGCCCCTGAGCGGGTCGAGGGACAGGGCGAGCGAGGCGCAGGCGAAGATCGCGAACCCCATGTTGTACATCCGGACCCGGCCGAACATGTCGCCGAGGCGGCCGAGCACGACCACGAGCACGGCGGAGACCAGCAGGTAGCCCAGGATCATCCAGAGCAGGTAGCCGATGTTGCCGGGGGCGAGCGGGTCGAGGCCGATCCCGCGGAAGATGGCCGGCAGGGAGATGATCACGATCGACGCGTCGATCGTCGCGATCAGCACGCCGAGCGTGGTGTTCGACAGCGCCACCCACTTGTAGCGGCCGCCGTCGACGTCCGCGCTGGTCACAGCTGCTCCGCCAGCCGGTCCAGCAGGGGCAGCGCGTCGACCAGCTGCCGCCGCTCCTGCGCGGTGAACTGCCCGCCCAGCACGGCGGCCAGCCGCTGCACCGACTCCGACCTGCGGTCCGCGAGCACCTTGAGCCCCGCCTCCGTCACCGTCATCACGACGCGCCGCTTGTCCTTCGCGTCCGGCCTGCGGCTCACCAGCCCGCGTTCCTCCAGCCCGGCCAGCGTCGTCGCCATCGCCTGCGGGCGCACCCGCTCCAACTCGGCCAGCGACCCCGGCGAATCCGGGCCGTCCCGGTCCAGCCGGGCGATCACCGACACCTCCGACAGCGTCACGTCCCCCACGGCGTGCGCCTGGCGCAACCGCCGCGCGATCCGGCCCACGCTCAGCCGCAACGCGGCCCCGACCTCGGTCGGATCACCGGCTTCGAGTGCCTTCGCATCCATGAGTAGTAACAATAGATTAATCAATCTGATGTAACTATCTGGTTCCGGTCAAGACCGGACCAAGAGGTGGCGGCCTCCCGGCGCCCGGGACCGGGCGGGGCGCCGGGGGCCCCCCGCTTGCGGAGGGCACACAGGCAGCGCATAAGGTTAGGCTCGCCTAATACTTCAAAGGCGAACCACGTACAGGAGTCTCCACATGTCTCTTCGGCGCCGCGGCACAGCCGCCGTCGCTGTCGCCATCGCCGCCGCGCTCTCCCTCGCGGCCTGCGGTGGATCCAGCAGCAACGGGAAGGAGGGCAGCGCAGCCGCCTCCGCGACCGCCGGGTCCAAGGACTCCAAGTCCGTCGCGCAGGGCGGCGAGGACTTCGGGGACGCCGCGGAGAAGACCGCGGCCATGGGCACCACCGCCAAGCCGGGCGAGTGGCCGCGCACCATCACGCACGCCATGGGCAGCACCGTCCTCAAGGCGCAGCCGAAGCGCGTCGTCGTCCTGGACGTGGGCGAACTCGATAACGTTGTCTCGCTCGGCATCAAGCCGGTCGGCCTCGCGCCCACCGAGGGCTCGCCTGAGCTCCCGTCCTACCTCAAGGGCGCCGCGGGCAAGCCCGCGAACATCGGCACCATCAACAGCCTCAACCTCGAGGCGATCGCCGCGCTCAAGCCGGACCTGATCCTGGGCAGCCAGCTGCGCGCCGCCGACTCCTACGACGAGCTGTCGCAGATCGCGCCGACCGTCTTCTCCATCCGCCCCGGCTTCACGTGGAAGGAGAACTACCTCCTCAACGCCGCCGCGCTGGACAAGACCGCGCAGGCCAAGGCGAACCTCGACGCGTACGCGAAGAAGGCGGAGGCACTCGGCACGAAGCTGGGCGCCGACAAGCCGACCGTGTCGATGGTGCGTTACATGCCCGAGGGCAAGATCCGCCTCTACGCGAACGACTCCTTCATCGGCACCATCCTCAAGGACGTCGGCATCCCGCGGCCGAAGAACCAGGACATCGAGGACCTGGCCGCCGAGATCAGCGCCGAGAACATCGACCAGGCCGACGCCGACTACATCTTCACCGGCGTCTACGGCGACCCCAAGGCCACCGAGAAGTCCAAGGCCCAGGGCAACCCGCTGTGGAAGAACCTGAACGCGGTCAAGGACGGCCACGCCTTCGACGTCCCGGACGAGACCTGGTACCTCGGGCTCGGGGTCACCGCGGCCAACGCGGTCCTCGACGACCTGGAGCAGCGCCTCACGGCGTGAGCCCGCGAGGCCACCGAGAGCCGTACGCCGGGCGCCGGCGGGCCGTCGTGCCCGCCGGCGCCCGGCGCGCGCCCGTACGACCCGCAATCCGCAACGCGGAACCCGGAAAGAGAGAGTGAGCGCGGCGCATGGCGCGACCGACCCGTCGCCGTATCGCCTGGCTGGTGGGGTGCGCGGTGATGCTGCTGATCGCCGTCCTGCTGAGCCTGGCCGTCGGCAGCCGACAGATCGCCCCCGGCGAGGTCATCCAGGCCCTGCTGCACGGTGGCACCAGTGACGACGCCCAAGTGGTGCGGGCGTTGCGCGTGCCGCGCACCGTCATCGGGGTGCTGGCCGGCGCCGCCCTCGCCGTCGCCGGGACCGTGATGCAGGGCGTCACCCGCAACCCGATCGCCGAACCCGGCATCCTGGGCGTCAGCCAGGGCGCGTCCGTCGGGGTGGTGTGCGCGATCGCGTTCCTCGGCGTGCACACCCTCACCGGGTACGTCTGGTTCGCCTTCGTGGGCGCGGCGGTCGCGGCGGTCGCCGTGTACGCCGTCGCCGCGGGCGGTTACCGCGGCGCCTCCCCCGTGAAGCTGGCGCTGGCGGGCGCCGCGATGAACGCCTTCCTCGCCTCCGTGGTCGCCGGGATCGTCACCACCGACGCCCACGCACTGGACGAGTTCCGGTTCTGGCAGGTCGGCTCGATCAGCGGCCGCGGCAGCGACGTCATCGGCCAGATCTGGCCGTTCGTGGCGGCCGGACTGCTGCTGGTCGCGACGATGGCCCGGGGCCTGGACGCGCTCGCGCTCGGCGACGACGCCGCCAAGGGCCTCGGCCACAACGTGGCGCTGCTGCGCGTCCTGGGCGCGGTGGGGGCGACCGTGCTGACCGGCGCGGCCGTGGCCGCCGTGGGGCCGATCGCCTTCACCGGCCTGGCCGTTCCGCACATCGCCCGGGCCCTGGTCGGTGCGGCACACCGCTGGGTGCTGCCGGTGGCCGCCCTCCTCGGGCCGGTGATGATCCTCGCCTCCGACGTGCTCGGCCGTATCGTCTTCCCGCCCTCGGAGGTACCGGTGGCCGTCATGACCGCCCTGCTCGGCGTGCCGTTCCTCATCGCGCTGGTGCGGCGCCGGACGGTGGTGGCCGCATGAGCCGCGCGACCGCGCCCACGGCCTCGCCGACGCCCACGCCCACGCCCGCCCGGCTCTCCGTACGCCCGGCCGGGCACGCCCTGTTCCGTCCCGGACGGGGCAGTTTCCTGGTCCACCGCCGGGCGGTCCTCGCCGCCGTCGTGCTCGCCGTGCTGCTGCTCGCGGCCGTCGTGCTCTACCTCTGCGTCGGCGAGTCCTTCGTCTCCCCGGTGGAGGTCGTCAACGTCCTCCTCGGCCGTCCCAGCCCCGACCAGCTCGTCGTCGGCACGCTGCGACTGCCCCGCCTGGTCGTGGGCCTGCTCGCCGGGGTCGCCTTCGGCGTCGCCGGGGCGCTGGTCCAGGCCGTCGCGCGCAACCCGCTGGCCAGCCCCGACGTCATCGGCGTGACCCACGGCGCGGGCGCCGCGACGGTCGCCGCGATGAGCTTCGGGCTCGCCTCGCACACCGCGCTCCCGTACGTGTCGATCGCGGGCGGGCTGGCGGCCGCGCTGCTCGTCTACGTCTTCGCCTGGCGCCGCGGGCTCCACGCGTCGCGCTTCGTCCTCGTCGGGATCGGCGTCTCGGTCGCCCTGGGCTCGCTCACGCAACTCTTCCTCACCAAGGGCGACTTCCTCGTCGCGCAGCAGGCCAAGGTCTGGCTGACGGGCTCGCTCAACAGCCGCGGCTACGACCAGGCCGCTCCCCTGGCGACGGTGCTGCTCCTGGCGATCCCCGCGGCGCTCTGGGCGGCCAGGGCCCAGCGCGGCGCCTCCTTCGACGACGACACCGCCTTGGCCCTCGGCATCCGGCTGGACCGGGTACGGCTCGGCCTGACCGCGCTCGGCATCGTCCTGGCCTCGGTGGCGACGGGGGCCACGGGACCGGTCGACTTCGTCGCCCTCCTCGCCCCGCAGATCGCCCGGCGGCTGACCCGTACGGCGCAGATCCCGCTGCTGTCCTCGGCGCTGACCGGCGCGCTCGTGGTCGTCGTCGCCGACCTGCTGGCCCGGCGCCTGTTCTCCCCCGTCGAACTCCCCGTCGGCGTCCTCACCGCAGCGGTGGGCGCCCCCTACCTGATGTGGCTGATCGCCCGCACCCGCAGCCGTTCCGGAGGCACCACCTCATGAGCCGTACCAGCCGACTCACCGCCCGGGAGCTGACCCTGGCGTACGAGGACCGCACCGTCGTCGACGGCCTGGACCTGGAGGTCCCCGACGGGCGGGTCACCGTCATCGTCGGCCCCAACGCCTGCGGCAAGTCCACGCTGCTGCGCGCGCTGGGCCGGCTGCTCAAGCCGCGCTCCGGCACGGTCCTGCTGGACGGCACCGAACTCGCCCGCATCCCCGGGCGGCAGATCGCCCGGGCCATCGGCGTCCTGCCGCAGAGCCCCACGCCGCCGGACGGCATCACCGTCGCCGACCTCGTGGCGCGCGGACGCCAGCCGCACCAGAAGTGGTGGCAGCAGTGGTCCGAGGCCGACGAACGCGCCGTAGCGGAGGCGCTGGAGCACACCGGCACCGCCGACCTCGCGGACCGGCCGGTGGACGAGCTGTCGGGCGGGCAGCGCCAGCGGGTGTGGATCGCCATGGCCCTCGCCCAGGAGACCGACCTGCTCCTGCTGGACGAGCCGACCACGTACCTCGACATCGCCCACCAGGTGGAGGTGCTGGACCTGGTCCGCCGCCTCAACCACGGGCGCGGGCGCACGGTCGTCGCCGTGCTCCACGACCTCAACCAGGCCGCCCGCTACGCCGACCACCTCATCGCCATGAAGGCCGGCCGGATCGTCGCCCAGGGCCCGCCCCGCGACATCGTCACGGCGGACCTCGTCCACGAGGTCTTCGGCCTCACGTCGGTCAT
The DNA here is from genome assembly GCF_033792765.1 of Streptomyces sp. PA03-6a. Taxonomy (NCBI): domain Bacteria; kingdom Bacillati; phylum Actinomycetota; class Actinomycetes; order Kitasatosporales; family Streptomycetaceae; genus Streptomyces; species Streptomyces sp. PA03-6a. The sequence continues at coordinate 13,502 of NZ_JARAVK010000110.1, forward strand.
CGTCCCCGACCCGGTCACGGGAAGCCCCCTCGTCGTCCCCGGAGTCCCCTGGCAGCCCGCCGCGGCGGACTGACCCCTCCCCCCGTCGCACGCCACGGCGGAGGCCGACGGCCTCCGCCATACTGCCCGGATGACCGCACCGACCGGCCCCGTGATCCTCTTCGACGACGACTTCCACATGTACGTCCTCAGGGACGTCGCCCACGCGGATGCCTACTGGGAGATGCCGGACGAGTACGCCTGCGGATTCGACGCGCAGGCACGCCCTCTGAGCATGACGGGCGAACCCCATCGGGTCAGCCTCCGACTCACCGGCGCCGCACCGGCCGAGACGACGCTGCGCCGCCTGGTCGCCGACCACTACCGGCGCTTCCTCCCCCGCGAGGCCCCGCCACAGGCGGCGGACCTGGCGGAGTTCGTGGCGGCACTGCCCCGCGACGGCGGCTGAAGCGGCACCGGCCAGGCAGACGTCAGCGCGGCGGCTGCGCTGCGCCCGGGTCGGCCCGGTTCGGACAGCGCCGTCTGGGAGCATCGGATCATGAACGGAACCCACCTGAGCGTCAAGGACGTCGTCGTCGACTGTGCGGATCCGGAGCGGCTGGCCGCGTTCTGGGGCGAGTTGCTGGGGCGGGCGGTCGTGGCGCGGATCGGCCCGTACGTGTGGCTCGCGCGGGACGAGGGGCCGGGCCTGGGCTTCCAGCGGACCGAGGAGCCCAAGTCCGGGAAGAACCGGGTCCACTTCGACGTGGCCTCGCCCGATCCCGGGGCGGAGCGGGCGCGGATCGAGGCGCTGGGCGGGCGGGTGCTCGAGGAGTACGCCGAGGGCGGGTTCCTGGTCATGGCCGACCCCGAGGGGAACGAGTTCTGCGTCGTCCCCGAGGGGCCGTTCGAGCTCGACGACGAGGGACGCGCGGGCTACCTCCGCGACGGCGGCTGACCAGGGGCGAGGCCCCGCACCATGTGCCGCATGACCTCCGGGGGCAGCGCCGGATGCCCCGCGGCCACTTCCGGCGGCGGTGGACGGGCCGCGCTCTCAGCACGAGCCGGGCGGCGCGGCGGCGAGGAGGTCCCGCAGCGGCCCGCGCTCCGTGGGGAGTCCCGCGGCCCGCAGCCAGGAGACGCGGTTGGCTATGGTGCCCCAGCAGGCGTCCCGGCCGACCAGGGCCTCCAGGAAGGCACGCTGGGCCTGCGTCAGCGGCCGGCCGGGAGCGTACGGGGTCGGGAAGGCGCAGGCGAGGAGCGGGCCCCACTCACTGTCGACGGTGTGCTGGTGGTACTTCGGCACCAGAGCGAGGGCGGCCGGGAGGACCTCGTCGAAGTGCCGGGCGCGGTCGAGCAGTCCGCGCAGCAGGGTGAAGCGGAACCAGCCGTCGAACTGGGGCAGCGGCTCGTCGAACCACGCGTCGGCGGCCGCGGGGTCCGCGAGCGCGTCGAGCAGCGCCGGCACGGCCGCGGAGTCGGAGGTGCCCAGGGCGGCGCAGGCGCGCACCGCCGGGTCGGGGTCCGTCAGGAAGCCGCCGGTGTCATGACCCCAGGCGCGCAGCGACAGGAGGGCACCCGCCCGCTCGCGGCGGTCTCCGTCGGCCCGGGCGATCCGCTCCAGGCGTTCGGCCGCTGCCGGTACGCGGTCGGCGAGTTCGGGCGCCCGCAGCAGATGCGTCACCGCGCCGAGGGCCGCCTCCCTGACGGTGGCGTCCGCGTCGTCCAGCCAGGGCACGACCGCGCCGAACAGTTGCGGCCGGACGGCACGGCACGCCTCGGTCGCCGCGATCTCCTCGGCCCAGTCCTCGTCGCCGTCCTCCTCCGCCTCCTCGTCGCCGTCCTCCTCGTCCTCCTCGTACGCCGCGGAGTCGGCGAGTTCGCCCAGCCATTCCAGGAGCGCGGCACGCAGCGGCCGGACCCGGTCGTCCCAGGAGAAGTAGCTCTCGTGAACGGCGAGCGTGCGGGGGTCGCCCAGGATGCCCGCGACGAACAGCGCGGCGAGCGCGGTGGCGGAGTACAACGACCCCTGGTGCAGGACGGACATCTCCAGCCGGCCGAGCGACTCCGCCTGTACCTCCGGGTCGTCGTGCAGGAGCCCGAGCAGGTCGTCCGGGGTGCCGTCCGCGGGCCCGTAGGCGTGGGCGAGGGCCGCCCAGTCGGTCGCCGGCAACAGGGCGGCGGGTTCGGGCAGGGCGGTGGCGGCGTCTTCGTTCGCGGACATGGCGGCAGTCTGCCGCAGAGGTCCGACAACGGCCGCGCACATCAGGCGAATCCGGCCCTTTCACCCGTGTTCCCGCGTTAACTGTGGGGCGGCAGTGAGCGATGTGGGGAGGGGGGAGTACATTGCGGCTGCCATTGGCATCGGAATTCACCACAGCCTGGAGAACTTGTGACCGCATCCCCCCGCCGTGCCTGGTACCGCCCCGGCACCCTGATAGCAGCCGCCGCGACCGGTGTCATCGGTCTCGGCCTGTGCGCCACCCCGGCGTCCGCCCACACGCCCAACTGGAGGGCGGACTGCCACAAGGTGGAGGTCCACCTGAAGGCGTACAACGGCGGCGTCAAGAACACCGTGAAGATCACCGCGGACGGCAAGGACCTGCTGCCGACCACGGAGTTCGGTTCGTCGTTCGACCAGACCCTCGACGTGCCGCCGCACACCGCCGACGTGCACCTGCACCTCAGCGTGGTGGCCGGCGACGGCGAGCGGTTCTCGAAGGAGGACGACCTCACCGTTCCGGCGTGCCAGGACCAGAGCACGCCCACGCCCACCCCGACGGAGACGAAGACCACCGAGTCTCCCAAGCCCAGCGAGACGCCCAGCGAGTCGGCCAGCACGGCCCCCTCCGCTGCGCCCTCCACCCCGTCCACCGACGAGTCCCCGGCCGGCGACCTCGCCGAGACCGGTGCCTCCAGCTCCACCCCGCTGATCGCGGGCGGTGCGGCCGTCGCGCTGCTCGCCGGCGGCGGTCTGCTCTTCGCGAACCGCAAGCGTCGCGCCGCAGCCCGTCACTGACCTCCGGTCGCTGACGGCGGCGCGGTGACGCGCCGTGCATGACACAAGGGTGCCGGACCGTGCTCCGTACGGTCCGGCACCCGTCTTTTCGCGCCCCGTGGCGGGCGCCCCGCGTCAGGCCACGGGCCCCGGCGCGGCGGAGGCCTCGAACTCCCCCTTGCGCAGCCGGTACACCTGCAGCCGCAGGTCGTAGTACTTCTCGGTCTCCCCGACCCATTCCATGCCGACGCTGCGGGCCGTGGCGGCGCCGCGGTCGTTCCGCGGGCGGACCACGGCGAAGAGTTCGTCGACGCCCGACGCGAAGGCGTACCCCGCCAGGGCGCGCCCGGCCTCCGTGGCCAGGCCCCTGCCCCAGTAGGGGTGGGCGAGCTGCCAGCCGATCTCCAGGTCGACGCCGTAGGGCGGGAGCGGCAGGACGGCGGCTCCGCCGACGAGTTCGCCGCTCTCGCGCAGTTCGATCGCCCAGCGCCCGGCCGGCCGTTCGAGGGCGGCACCGCCCTCCTCCCAGGAGCGCAGCAGTTCCCGCATGGACGCGACGTCGGGCTGCCGGGTCATCGCCGGGGCCAGCCAGCGCGTCACGTCGTCCGCCCCGTAGACGGCCAGCGCCGCTTCGGCGTCGTCGCCGCGCCATGGCCTCAGGACGAGCCGGGGGGTGACGATCCGGGTTTCCTCGTTGCCCTTCGCGCGCTGCGCCGTGGCCGTACCAGTCATCTGCGTCTTCCGTCCCTGTCGCGGGCTCCGCCGGCCGTACGTCCGGCGGGCGCCCGAAGTCCCCTGTGCCCTCACACAACACCGGGAGGCCGCCGTCACTTCCCACCGCGCCCTCACCTAACCCTCATCACTCGCTTGACAGGTTACCTCGATCCTGTTTCGATGTAACCATCGAAGTGAATCGAAGGGGTTAGACATGGTCACCGTGCACCACCGCTACGCCGAGGTCCAGGGGCACCGGCTCTTCTACCGGGAGGCGGGCCCCGCCGACGCCCCCGTCGTCGTGCTCCTCCACGGCTTCCCGACCAGCTCGTTCATGTTCCGCGAGCTGATCCCGCGGCTCGCCGGCCGCTACCGCGTCATCGCGCCCGACCACCTCGGCTTCGGATTCTCCGACGCTCCCGCCGCCGACGCGTTCGCGTACTCCTTCGACGCCCTCGCCGGACTCACCAAGGGCCTGCTCGACCGGCTGGGCGTCACGCGCTACGCGCTCTACGTCCAGGACTACGGAGCGCCGATCGGCTGGCGCCTCGCGCTGGGCGACCCCGGGGCAGTCACCGCGATCGTCACCCAGAACGGCAACGGTTACGAGGCGGGGTTCGTCGAGGAGTTCTGGAAGGACGTCCATGCCTACCAGCGCGAGCAGACCCCCGAGACCGAGGCGGGTGTCCGCGTGGCGCTGAGCCTCGAGGGCATCAAGTGGCAGTACGTCACAGGAGTGGCGGACGGGACCACCGTCAGTCCGGACGCCTGGCACCACGACTTCCAGCTGGTCTCCCGGCCCGGGAACGACCTCGTGCAGCTCACGCTCTTCCGTGACTACGCGTCGAACCTCCCGCTCTACCCGCGCCTGCACGAGTACCTGCGCACCCACCCCGTGCCCGTGCTCGCGGTCTGGGGCGAGAACGACCCCATCTTCGGGCCCGACGGCGCCCGGGCCTTCGCCAAGGACGCGCAGCGGGCGGAGGTGCACCTTCTCGACGGCGGCCACTTCCTCCTGGAGACCCACGTCGAGCCCGTCGCGGAGCTGATCCTCGGCTTCCTCGACAAGGCCGGGCTGCCCCGCTGAGTTCCCGCATCCCCCACCGCCGTACGACGATTGCGAGGGCCATGACCCGCCACACCGGCTTCCACGAGGGCGAACTCGCCGTCCAGCGACGTGCCGGCGTCGCCCACGAGGCCGCGCGCCTGCGCGGCATGCTCGACCCGCCGCACCTCGGCGGCGGCGTTGCCCACTTCCTCGCCGACCGGGACCTGGCCGTGCTCGGCGCGCACGACGAGGACGGACGCCTGTGGGTCTCCCCGCTGACGGGGACCCCGGGCTTCCTCTCCACCAGGGGCGACGCCGTACGGGTCGCAGCCCGTCCGCGTACGGGCGACCCCCTCGCCGTGCTCCCCGTCGGCGGGGCCGCGGCCCTGATCGTGATCGACTTCGCGATCCGCCGCCGGCTCCGTCTCAACGGCACCCTCGCGGCGGCCGACGACGCCGGCTTTGAGCTCGCCGTCGACCAGGCGTACGGGAACTGCCCCCAGTACATCCAGCAGCGCCTGCTCGGCCCGGCGCCGGCGGACGCCCCCGACGGCGAGGACACGCCCACGGCCGGGGCGCGGCCCGCCGACCGGCTCGACGCGGCACAGGCGGCCCTGGTGGGCCGGGCCGACACCTTCTTCCTGGGCACCGCCCACCCCGACCACGGCGCCGACGTCTCCCACCGGGGCGGCCCGCCCGGATTCGTCCGGACGGCGCCCGACGGCAGCCTGTGGTGGCCGGACTACCCCGGCAACAACATGTTCAACAGCCTCGGCAACCTGGCCGGTGACCCCGCCGCGGCCCTGCTCTTCGTCGACTTCGCCGCCGGGACGACGTTGCAGCTGTCCGGCACCGCGGTCGTCGACTGGACCACGCCCGGGGCCGCCGGCGACGACGGGGGCACCGGCCGCCGGGTCCGCTTCACCCCGCGGCACGTCGCCACCGGGCGGGTCCCGGTCCGGGCGGACGCCGTCCTGCCCTACCGGCTCAACCCGCCGCTCACCGCCTGAGCGGGATCAGCCGCCCGTCACCGCGGCCAGCAGCCCGCGGAAGTCCTCCTCGCAGGCCGGGCAGCCGCGCAGGTGCACCGCGACACCGGGGTAGTGCCGCTCCGGTGCCGCGTCCGCCAGGAACAGCTCCAGGTAGACGTCCATCAGGTCCAGCGCCGCGTCGCAGCCGGGGTCCAGGGGGTCGGTCCGCAGGAGGTCGTCAAGGCCCTGCCAGTCGTTCATGAGCGCCTCGCTGTCGTCAGGGGCAGATGTCCATTGGCTGCGAGCCGGGCACGGAGCTTACGCCGCGCGTCGAACATCGTCTTGTAGAGCGCGTTGCGGTTCGTCCCGAGTTCCGCGGCGAGCGTGTCGGCGTCCACGCCGTTGACCGCGAGCGCGGTGAACACCGTGCGCTGGCGCTCGGTGAGCTCCTCGTCGACGGCCTCACGCAGGGCCTCCACGAGTTCACGGGCCTCGCTCTGCCGGACGGGGTCGATGCCGAGCCGGTCGGGCAGCCGCTCCCACGCCTCGGGGTCGAGCTGCACGCCGGCCGTCCGCCAGAAATGACGGCCGAGCTTGCTGGACACCTCGTTCATGACGAACTTGTACGCCCACGTCGTGAAGCGGCTGTCACCGCGGAAATCGCCGATCTTCCGGGTGATCGACAGCAGCGCGTCGGCCGCGGCCTGGTGGGCGATGTCGTCCAGCTCCGGCCCGGTGATGCCGTGCCGCGACCCGCGCCGGTTCAGCTCGGCGTAGGCGATCCGCAGCAGCAGCGCGTGCAGCCGGCCGGTCGCCTCCTCGTACGCCTCGCCGTCCGCCGAGAGCGCCCGCACCCACTGCGCGGACTCCGCGTCGAGGGGCCGGCCGCCCCGCGCCCCGTCACCGGCCCGGCCGTCGTGTTCTGCGGAACCCATGCAGCGATCCTAGACGCGGCCGCCCGCCCCCACCTCCACGGCGGCGCCCCGGCGCCCCGCGGAAAACGGGTCGTCCCCGGCAGGTAAGACCCGGTCGTTCGCCGTCACCAATGGGCGTACGGAAAAGAGAGAGCCGCGAGCAAGGAGGGACCGTGACCGGCTACCGCAGGAACCCGGAGGCCGTCTCGCGACTGTCACCGGAGCAGTACCGCGTGACGCAGGAGAACGGCACCGAGCGCGCCTTCACGGGCGCCTACCTGGACAACAAGGAGCCCGGGATCTACGTGGACGTGGTCTCGGGGGAGCCGCTGTTCGCCTCGGTCGACAAGTACGACAGCGGCAGCGGGTGGCCGAGCTTCACCCGGCCGCTGGACCGGACCACCGTCGTGGAGCGGCCCGATCCGGCTTACGGGCGGCTGGCCACCGAGGTCCGCTCGGCGACGGGCGACAGCCACCTGGGGCACGTCTTCCCCGACGGCCCCCGGCAGGCGGGCGGCCTGCGGTACTGCATCAATTCCGCCTCGCTGCGCTTCATCCACGCCGATGACCTGGAGCGGGAAGGTTACGGGGCCTACCTCGGGTTGTTCGACAATGGTGACAGGACCGATTCGGAGGATTGACATGGCAGGACAGACACAGAGGGCCGTGCTCGCGGGCGGGTGCTTCTGGGGCATGCAGGACCTGATCCGCAAGCAGCCCGGCGTCGTCGCGACCCGCGTCGGCTACTCGGGCGGCGACGTGCCCAACGCGACCTACCGCAACCACGGCACGCACGCCGAGGCGATCGAGATCCTCTTCGACCCCGAGAGGACGGACTACCGGGCGCTGCTGGAGTTCTTCTTCCAGGTCCACGACCCGACCACGAAGAACCGCCAGGGCAACGACATCGGCATCAGCTACCGCTCGGCGATCTACTACGTGGACGACGAGCAGAAGCGTGTCGCGCAGGACACCATCGCCGACGTCGAGGCCTCGGGCCTGTGGCCCGGCAAGGTCGTCACCGAGGTCGAGCCCGTCGGGCCCTTCTGGGAGGCCGAGCCCGAGCACCAGGACTACCTGGAGCGCTACCCGGAGGGCTACACCTGCCACTTCCCGCGGCCGAACTGGCGGCTGCCCGCCCGTACGAAGGGCTGACGGACCCCGTCGCGCCGCCCTGGTGACGGGCTCGGGCGGCGTGGCGGCCCTCGGCGGCCCGGGGCCCTCAGCGGCCCCGGGCCGCCGTCGTACGTCGGCCGTACGTCAGTCCGCGGCCTCGGCGCGGGCACGACGGTGGTGGCGCCGGGCCTTCATCCGGTTGCCGCAGGCGGCCATGGAGCACCAGCGGGCGGTGTTGGCCTTGCTGCGGTCGAGCAGGAACAGCCGGCACTCCTCGTTGGCGCAGGGCCGCAGGCGTCCGGGCCTGCCCTCCTGGAGCGCGCCCCAGACCGTGACGGCCCGCACGGCCGGCAAGCGGTCCGCCGGGGCCTCCAGCTCCCAGTCGATGCCGTGCGCGGTCACCCGCGGCGCCCGGACGACCCCGGTGAGCAGCTTCTGGAGGTCGCCAGGCTCACCGTCCCCGCGCACGACGAGCTGCAGCGCCTCGCGCGCCGCCAGGAGGTGACGCAGCTCCTGCGCCGTGCCGGTTCCGCCGTGGGCGCGCAGCCAGCGGCGGCCGGCGTCCGGGCCGGCCAGCTCGTCCACCTGGGTGCCCTCGACGACCGGGGTCGTGTTGAGCAGCTCCAGCAGGAAGTCGTCGTCCGTGGTGTCGGCCGTCATGCTCGGCGCCCCCCAGTCCCGGGTAACCCTTCATTACGTGTTTGAAGGTTACACCTCCGGGCGTGGGCACGGCGGGCGCCGCCCGGCTCATGAGTGCGTTCCCGCTGGAGCGGCCGTGAACTGCGGCTGGATGCCCCGATCGAACGCGCGCCGCCCTACCTACCGTCCCGACGGGCCAGGAGGGTCGGCGGTCGAGTCCGGCGAGGCCGTCGCCGAGGACGCTCGCGCCCAGGAGCAGCAGCACGACCACCAGGATCACCGTGCTGTTGGCGACCATGAACCGCCGCAGGCCGGCCAGGACGCGGGCCGCGCGCTCCCCGCCGGCCAGGTGCAGGAGCACCGCGCCGAGCACGACGCAGGAACCGACGAGGACGAAGGCTCCCGGCATCCCAGATCCATGACGGCGTTCCGTTCCCCGCGTGTCAGAGGGTGATCTTCTGCGGCCGGGTGGTCACCACGATGACGGAGGTGACGCCGGACTCCAGGGCGGCCGTGAACTCCTTCTCCAGCTCCGCCGTGCTCGCCACCTCGACGGCCCGGCAGCCGAAGCCCCGCGCCACGGACACGATGTCCAGTCCCGGGAGGTCGAGTCCGGGCACGCCTGGGGTCCGCTCCAGGTCGGCGAAGGACTTCAGGATCGAGTACTCCCCGTTGCGCATCGCGACGTACACGACGGGCAGCCCCTGCTGCACGGCGGTCCACAGCCCCTGCACCGAGTACTGGAAGGAACCGTCCCCGATCAGGCCCACCACCGGACGCCTGACCCCGCGGTCCCGGTCACCGAGGGCGATGCCGACGGCGGCCGGCAGGGCCCAGCCGATGCCGCCGCTCGCGGTGGCGAAGAAGGAACCGGGCTCCACGGTGGGCAGCCACTCGGCGTGCTCGGCCATGGTCGAGGTGGACTCGTTGACGAAGACGGCGTGCTCCGGGCGGACCCCGCCGAGGGCGGCGTAGACCTCGGCGGGCGTCGGCGGGCTGCTCGGGGTCCGCGGCAGCTTCCGTGGGCGCGGCATGGGCTCGGGCCGTTCGCGGTCGCCGCCGTCGGCGACCTCCTCGGTGAGGAGTTCGATCGACATCCGGGCGTCGCCCAGGAGGCTGTCGCCGACGCGGGCGGCCGCGGCGACGGCCGGGTCGCTCGTGATGTGCAGCAGTTCGGTCCCCGGCGGCAGGATCTCGCCGGGCACGTACGGGTAGTACCGGAAGACCTCGGCCCCGATGACGACCACCAGGTCGTGGCCGGTGAGCCGTTCCCCGATGGCCCGCACCGACATGCCGAGCGGGCCCCGGTAGAGGGGGTGGTCCTCGGGGAACGACGCGCGATCCGCGAGCGGCGGGCTGTAGACCGCCGCCTTCAGCCGCTCGGCGAGCGCCACGGCGGCCTGCCATCCACCGGCGCGGTCCACCTCGGGCCCGAAGACCAGGGCGGGACGCCGGCTCGCCGTGATGCGCGCGGCGAAGCGCCGCAGGCGCTCCGGGTCCGGCGCGTACGCCGTGCTGACCTCGCGCATGACGGCGGGACCGGTCAGCGGCCGGTTCCAGTCGTCGAGCGGGATGGACAGGAACACCGGCCCCGCGGGCGGCTGCAGGGCCGTGGCGTAGGCGCGCATGAAGGCCTCGGGCACGTCCTGCGCGCGCGCCGGCTCGTACGACCACTTCACCCACGGCTTGGGCAGGGTCGTCGCCTCGCGGTTGCCCAGGTAGGGCTCGCCGATGACCAGTTCGCGGTGCTGCTGGCCCGCGGTGACGATCAGCGGGGTGTGCCCGTGGTACGCGGCGACCAGGTTGCCGACGCCGTTGCCGAGCCCGGCCGACGAGTGCACGTTCACCAGCGCCGGGCGGCGGGTGGTCTGGGCGTAGGCGTCCGCCATGGCGATGACGGAGGCCTCCTGCAGGGCCAGGACGTAACTGAAGTCGTCCGGGAAGTCCTGGAGGAACGTCTCCTCGGTGGATCCCGGGTTGCCGAAGACCGTGGTCAGCCGCAGTGACCGCAGCAGGTCGTAGGTCACCGAGTGGACGGTGGATCGCTCGCTCATGGTGCGCAGTGCTCCCGGGGGCCCGGTGGACGCCGAGACGGACGGCACCCGCCGGTCGCGGGGTGTCACCTCTCGCCACACACGGTGACGTTAGACGCTCGCACCGCACCCGCCCGGCACATCGGACGTGCCGCGCGGTGCGATCATCCCGACGGGCGCCGCGGGCGAACGGACCCCGGTGGCGGCCCGCCTCAGGGGTTCGGCAGCTCCTGCTCGGCCCAGATCGTCTTGCCCGTCTCCTCGTACCGCGTGCCCCAGTGCCGCGTGAGGGAGGCGACGATGAACAGACCGCGTCCGCCCTCGTCCTGCAGACGGGCGTGGCGCAGGTGTGGCGCGGTGTCGGCGTCGTCGTGCACCTCGACGGTGAGTCCCCGGTCGAGGATCAGCCGCAGCTGGATGGGGCCCTTCGCGTGCCGGATGACGTTGGTGGCGAGTTCGCTGACGACCAGGTCGGTGACCGGGGCGTGGTCCTCCAGCCCCCACTGCGCCAGCCGGCCGTGCGCGGCACGGCGGGCCTCGCGGACGGAGGGCGCCTCGGCGGGGAAGGTCCAGCTGGAGATGTGGTCGGGGGCGATGGTCCGGGTCCTGGCCAGCAGCAGGGCGGCGCCGTCCTGCGGGGTCGCACCGCGCAGCACCTTGTAGACGATCTCGTCGCACACCTCCTCGGGGGCGGCCCCCGGTTCGGCGACCACCTTGCGCAGCCGGGTGAGCCGCTCCTCGGCCTCGGCCGGGTGGCGGTGCGCGCTGCCGTCGGAGTAGAGCGTCAGCAGACTGCCGGCCCGCAGCTGCGTGGTCACCGTCTCGTAGGGCGTGCCGTGGCCGAGCGCCGCCCCGGCCGGTACCGCCAGCGTGCTCACCACCCCGTCGGGCCCGGTCAGCAGCGGGGAAGCGTGCCCGGCGGAGGCCGCCGCGCATGCCTGGGTGACCGGGTCGTAGGTCACGTACAGGCAGGAGGCGGTGAAGGGCGGCCGCGCGTGGTGCAGCGTCACCGGGTCCGCGTCCTGCTCGCGCGCCAACCGCCGGCCCACGTCGTCGAGGTGGGCCAGCAGTTCGTCGGGCGGGAGGTCCATCGCGGCCAGCGTGGAGGCGGCGGTTCGCAGCCGCCCCATCGCCGTGGAGGCCTGCAGGTCTTCCCCGGCGACGTACCCGATGACGAGCCCCACCCGGCAGCTCGACAGCGGGAGGACGTCGAACCAGTGGGCGCCGTAGCGGCCGGGCATGTAGCAGTGCGAGGACCGCACCCCCGCCGCCTCGGGCGGCAGGCGCGGCAGCAGGCTGCGCTGCAGCGCGGTGGCGACCGTGTGCTCGCGGGTGAAACGGCGGGCGTTGTCGACGCAGATCGCCGTGCAGGTGGCCAGTTGGGTCGCCAGCGACAGGTCCTCCTCGTCGAAGGCCACCGGGCGCGGCCCGCCCCGGTAGAAGCTGGCCAGGCCCATGACCAGCCCGTGGACGGTCAGCGGCGTCACGATCAGCGAGTGCGCCCCGGAACGGGCGATGAACTCCGCGCGCGCCCGGTCGTGCACCAGCCATCCGCCGGACGACGGCACCGCGTCCACCAGCCGGGGCCGCAGGTCGCCCAGGGCCTGCGTGTACGGCGTGGGAAAGGCGAAGTGACTGGCGCTCCCCACGGGGTAGGCACCGTACTGCCCGTCGCGGGACTTGAACGCGGCGCGCCGCATCGGCAGCCGGACCGTCACCGGGCCCACGGGCGCGTCCCCGGTGAGCACGGACTCCATCAGGTCGACCGCGACGGCGTCCGCGAAGCACGGCACCGCCAAGTCGGCCAGTTCCTGCGCCGTGCGCAGCGGGTCCAGCGAGCTGCCGATGCCGGCCCGCGCCATGTTGAGGAGGTCCAGTTCCTTCTGTTTGCGCAGGTCGCGGGTCACGTCGTGGACCATCGCGGCGACGCCGACGGGCCGTCCGCCGTCCCGCAGGACGAAGCCGGTGACGGCGTAGTCGTGGCGGTGGCCCGGATCGGTGGCCGGGTACGCGCTGACGGGACGGTCGAGGACCGCGGAACCGCCCTCCAGGACCTCGTTCATGACGGGCGAGAGCGGGATCCGGTCGTCCAGGTCACCGAGGGCGGCGCCGATCACCACGTCCGCCGGCAGCCCGCGCACGGCCAGGGCCGCGGGGTTGGCGCGCAGGACGCGCAACCGCATGTCGTACACCTCGAGGCCCGCCCTGGCCTGCTCGAACAGGGCCTTCTCGAAGACGCACGCCCCGTCCGGGGCGCCGTTGCCGGTGCCGGTCACGGTCCATGCCCGGGTCGCTGGTCACGAGGCACGGTCCACCTCCCATCGACTAGCCCAGTTAACCCACCGAGGGGCCGGCCGCGCCACCGGGAGCCGGGCGGCGGGAAGCGGCGTGTCCGGACCGGTCGACGAGCCGCAGTGCCGCCTCCGTGGCCGCCACGAGTGAGGCCTCACCCTGGACGCGCCGCCGGTGCAGGGCCTTCTCCAGCCATGCGCGGGCCTCCTCGGTGCGCCCTTGGTCCAGGCGCTGCTTGCCCAAGTGCTGGAAGCAGAAGGAGAGCAGGTCCGGGGCATGTGCCTCGGCCAGGCGCAGGGCCCGCTGGTAGTGGGGCTCGGCGGCGTCCAGGGCCCCGGCGTAGCGGTGGGCGTCTGCCAGGTTGAGGTGCACGGCGACGGCGAACCGCTCGCCGGCGAGCGCCAGTGAGCGCTCCAGGAGGGCGACGGCCTCCTCGTGGCGGCCCAGCACCAGGTGTCCCAGGCCCGCTCTGCGCAGCGGCTCGGGACGGTCGAGGGGGCCGTCGAGCAGTTCTGCCACCGCCCGTGCCAGGGCCGCACGGTCCGTGGCCACCATGCGGCCGGAGTCGTCCAGGGTGATCAGGTGCTCCACGCCGTCCCGCCTCAGTGCCGCCCGGATGAGGGTCAGGAGTCTGCCGTGGCGCCGTGCCCGAGGTACAGGGCTGCGCCGGCGTCCCGGTCCGAGGCGGTGAGGTAGGCCCAGCCCAGGGGGTTCCATCGCAGACGGCGCACCTCGACGCCGTCGATCACGGCGTTCCCCCGCGCCGCGCACTCGTAGGCGTCCGCGGCGCGGAGCATGGCGGTCCGCACGGCGTCCTCCGCGTCGGCGGCCTCGCCGACCACGTAGTAGTGGCTGCGCACGGCACCCCGGGCCGTGCTGAACCGCAATCCCACGAACCATCGGTCCTCGGGGGCGGTGACGGTGGCAAGCATCGGCACTGCTCTCCTCATCCGCGGTCTGCGTGGCGTCCGTCTCCGGACCACCACCCGTCGATCCGTTGGAACAGCGGGCGCGGCGCCCTCCATCGCAGGTCGGGGAGGCCCCGGTGAACCTGGGAACGGCGGTACCACCCCCAGGGCACAGCCGGCGCTCAGGCCCCGTCGGCGGGCCGGTGCCGGACCGCGCAGGTGAAGACACCGGAGCCGGACCGCTCGCACTCGACGTACGCAGCGGTCCCGGCCTGCGCGGCGGGCGGACGCCAGGGCATCACGGCCTCGCCCGCGAGCAGCGCGTCCAGGGTCTGCAACCGGGGGTCGCGCAGGGTGGGGTGGTGCTCGTAGCCGGCCGCACCGAGGGCCAGGGCGACGGCCATGCCGAGCAGGTTGACCTCGGTCGGCTGCTCGGGCGGTGCCGAGCCCTCCGTCGGGTGGAGGCGGATGCCCTCGTCGGGCACCTCGATCACGCGGGCGGCGTAGCGCTCGGTCATGGGTGGGGTGGTCTCCTTCCGGTGCGGTGGCGCGGGGTCATCCCCCGCTGGGACCGAACCGCTCGGTGCGGATCCTGTCCGGGGAGTGGCCCAGGGCCACCAGCAGGCCCGCGGCCGTCTCGACGAAGCCGGTGGGGCCGCACACGTAGCAGGTGGGCTCGAAGTCCGCGGGCCAGCCCCATTCGGCCAGGTCGCGCGCCTGGAGCCGGCCCGTGGGGCGGGTCCCGCCGTCCGGCGCCGAGCGGGTGAAGACGTACGTCGTGTCGAGGCCGGGCTCGCCCCGGTCCAGTTCGGCCGCGTAGAACCGGTCCCCGGGCGTGCGCACGGAGTACAGCAGCCGGAACGGGGCGCGGCTGCCCGCCGCGGCGCGGGCGCGGACCATCGCCATGAGCGGGACGAGCCCGGAGCCGCCCGCGACCAGCAGGACCGGTTCGGTCTGCTCGGGGCGCCAGACGAACCAGCCGCCGACGGGGCCGCGGATCTCGACGGCGTCGCCGACGGCGAGGTCGTCCGTCAGGTAGGGCGAGACCTCGCCGTCCTCGACGCGCTGGACGGTCAGTTCGATCCGGTCGCCGTCGCGCGCGGACGCCAGGGAGTAGCTGCGCTGGGTGCTGTAGCCGTCCTCCGCGGTGAGCCGGACGTCGAGGTGCTGTCCGGGCAGGTGGCCGGGCCAGCCGGGCACGTCGAACACGAGGGTCCACGCCGCCTCGGACTCGGCGCGCCGTTCCACCAGTTCGGCGGCCTGCCAGCGCAGGCGGTCGCCTAGTCGCCTTGGTACCGCTGTTCGCGCCATGGGTCTCCGTAGTCGTGGTAGCCGACGCTCTCCCAGAAGCCCGGCTCGTCGTCCAGGAGCAGCCGGATGCCGCGGACCCACTTCGCCGACTTCCACAGGTACAGGTGCGGGACCAGCAGCCGGGCGGGGCCGCCGTGCTCCGGGGCGAGCTCGTCACCGTCGTACTCGTGGGCGATCCACGCCTGTCCGTCGAGGAGGTCCTCCAGGGGCAGGTTGGTGGTGTAGCCGCCGTAGGAGTGAACGAGCGCGTACTCGGCGGCGGTCTCGACGTCGGCGAGCAGCACGTCCAGGGAGACGCCCCGCCAGTGGGTGCCGAACTTCGACCACTTGGTCACGCAGTGCAGGTCGACGGTCGGCGTCTCGGCCGGCAGCGCCATGAGTTCCGCCCAGTCCCACCGGTGGCGGGTGCCGTCCTCGGTGGTGACGGTGAACTCCCAGTCGTCCCGGGTGATCCGCGGGGTGGGGCCGGCGGACATGACGGGGAAGTCGAAGGTCTCGTACTGTCCCGGCGGGAGTTCGTTGCCCGACGTGGGGCGCCGACCGTGGAATCCGCGCGAGATGATGGGCATGCCGCGCCGTCCTTCCTCTCCTCGCCGCCCCGCAGTCGTGGTGCGGAACCCCAGCATCGCGGACCGGGGGAATCCGGTCCACCGGAGCACGTGCGGGCGCGGCCCCGGTCGGTCGTGACCGGGGCCGCGCCGTCACAGGGGGTCAAACGACCGGCCGGGGCGGCTCGACCACCAGGGAGGAGTCGCCGCCGCGGACCCGCTCCAGCACGCCTGCGGTGGCCTCGTGGGGGACGCCGAGCGGTACGGTGCTGACCTCGCTGAGCCTCGTGTACTGCTCCGGGGTGAGCTGGACGTCGAGCGCGCCGAGGTAGTCATCGAGCTGGGCGGTGTTGCGCGGGCCGATGATCGGCACGAAGGACGTCGCGGCGCGGGCGGCCCGCTCGCGCAGCCAGGCCACGGACACCTGCGCCGGAGTCGCCGCGGTCTCCTCGGCGACGGCCAGGACGGTGTCGACGACCGCGGTCTTCTGGGCGGACGACTCGGTGTGGATCAGCGTCTTCAGGTCGCTGAGCCGGCCCTCGTCGCCGCCGCGGTACTTGCCGGTGAGCAGGCCGCCGCCGAGCGGGGACCACAGGGCGGCGCCCAGCCCGAGGCTCTCGGCCATCGGCAGCACCTCACGGTCCGCGGTGCGCTCCACGAGGCTGTACTCGACCTGGATGCCGGCGACGGGGGCCCAGTTCTTCAGCTCGGCGAGGGTGACGGCGCGGGAGACGCGCCACGCGGGGAAGTTCGACAGGGCGGCGTGCAGGATCTTGCCGGAGCTCACCAGGTCGTCCAGGCCGCGCAGGATCTCCTCCATCGGCGTCAGTTCGTCCGGGAAGTGGACCCAGTACAGGTCGATGTAGTCGGTGCCGAGGCGCTTCAGGCTCGCGTCCACCGAGTGGATCATGTTCTTGCGGCTGTTGCCGGTCTTGGAGATGTCCACCTGCGGTGTCGAGGCGACGCTGAACTTGCTGGCCACGACGAAGTGGTCGCGGTCGGCGGCGATGAAGCGGCCGAGCAGTTCCTCCGACTCGCCGAACTGGTAGTTGTCGGCGGTGTCGAGGAAGGTGCCGCCGGCCTCGGCGAACCTGTCAAACATCCGGCGGGACTCGTCCGGGTCGGCGCCGGCGCCCCAGCGGGTGCCGAAGTTGCCGGTGCCGAGGGCGTACTCCGAGACGCGCAGTCCGGTCCGGTGTCCGAAGGTCGTGTAACGCATCAGGTCTCTCCTTGTCGGGGTGGTGCTGCAGTGGGGCGGTGGTGTGCGGC
>NZ_JARAVK010000111.1:0-29802 GCF_033792765.1 Streptomyces sp. PA03-6a
CGAACGCTGATCGGGCGGATGTTCCACAAGAGCTACACCGTGCCCGGGGTGTGCCTGTTGCTGCACCGGCACGGCTGGTCGCCCCAGGTGCCGGCTCGCCGGGCCGTGCAGCGCGACGATGAGGCGGTCGCGACGTGGGTGAAGGAGACCTGGCCGGCCGTGGAACCACCGCGGCGGCGCTCGGGGCCTGGACCGTCTTCGCCGACGAGGCCGGGTTCTCGATGACGCCGCACACCGCCCGCACCTGGTCCCGCACAGGCGTCACCCCGGTGATCCGGGTCAACGGCGGCAGCAGACGTCACCTGTCAGTGACCGCTCTGTGCTGCTACAAGCCCGGCGAGCGGCCGCGATTGGTCTTCCGGCACACCGGTGACCGGCGGGCCGACGGCCGCAAAGGCTTCTCCTGGAAGGACTTACGAGACCTGCTCACCGCCGCCCACACCCAGCTCGGCGGGCCGATCGTGCTGGTCTGGGACAACGTCGGCCTGCACCTCAGCCGTGCAATGCGCGCCTGGACCACGGCCCGGGACTGGCTCACGGTGTTCCAGCTGCCGGCCTATGCACCAGACCTCAACCCCGTGGAAGGGATCTGGTCCAGCCTGCGACGCACCAGCCTGACCAACATCGCCCTCACCGATTACACGCACCTGGTCAGCGCAGTCCGCCGGGGCCTACGCCAGATCCAGTATCGGCCCACCATCATCACCGGCTGCCTCATCGGCACCGGCCTCGCCACAAGCCCTGGCGACATCACGCATGAATCCGTTGGTGGGTTGATTCCGGTCACTCGTAGGATCGGGAGACCCAGGGATGCTGGGTGTGGCTGTCAATCTCATGCCGCACGAGTGGCTTCTGCTGATTGGCCAGTTCGCCGCCCGGTGCTGCCCGACATCGAAGGCGTTCTACGACCGCAACCGAGCCGCAAAGAAGACCCACAAGCAGGCCGTCATCGCTCTCGCACGCCGCCGCCTGAACGTCCTGTGGGCACTTCTGCGCGACGGTCGCCTCTTCGAGAGCAGCCCACCGCTCCCCGTTGCCGCCCTTGGCTGAGGCAACTACAGTCAGTCACGCGTCAAGCGTTGACAACCACATTGACAATCAGTAGAGCCGTGGCGCCGCAGCATCAGGGCGATGCCCGGCAGGCGAAGCTCATGTGCAACCGCCGCCCGATCAGCGTCTTGAACCGGGACAGGGTCCGTCCTGGCCCGGCCAGCCGTGTGCACCAGCCCTTTGGCCAGTTCTTCCCCGAACACGGCGCACAGCCTGTCGCTCAGCTTCGGCAGGACGCCGGACCCGACGACCGCAGTCCTGCGGTCGTCGGCGTCCAGCCGGGCCCGGCCGGGCGCCAGCGCTGCACCGAGCGCACACTCACCCGCAAGTCCTTGGTGACCTCCACATTGAAGGCCCCCACGGCAAACCGCTCGGCGACCTCCATCCGGATCCGCTCGCGAAACGCTGCCGCTCAGGCGTCAACCCACCACCCTGCAGATACCTCAGGCAACCAGCGGCATCCCGCGACGATCAAGCCACATCAGCCCCCAAGGACCCACCACGCGAAAGCCAGTAACGGGCCGGTGTCGGCATGGCCGTCCTCCCGATTCAGACGGTCTGAATATCGATATTTCAGTATGTACCGTCTGCACTGTACCGTGGCTGATGGCGGTCGAGGGACGAAAACCGGCCGGCCTCGTGGATCCCCGCCGCGCTCAAGAAGCCGTGTCGTTCGCCCGAATCGACGGCAGCACATGAATTGCTCTGTGCATCAAGCCGACGATTATCGCCAGGATCTAGGCAACCGCCACAGAAAAACCGTCACGGCCACCCTTGCCAACCACTTCGCCGATGTCGATGTCGATGTCGATCGAACCGGTTCCGCTCGCACATGAGCAGCTAGAGACGAATTGGAGGGTACGCCCTCAATGCAGAAGACAGCGCATGTCACCCAACCACCGGCAGAGGATGTACAGTCCACTCCTCAAGGCGCTCGCCGTGGCGGAGGAGCCCTCACGCTCACAGCCTTGGCCTTGGGTACCTTCGCCATCGGGACCGGCGAGTTCGGAACGAATGGAATTATCCAACTCTACGCGGCGGACTTCAACGCGTCGATCTCACTTTCCACATACGCTGTAACAGCATACGCGCTCGGCGTCGTGGTAGGCTCACCGTTGATTACCGTGCTGGCCGCGCGATTGAATCGAAAAACCCTACTGCTAAGCCTCATTGCGCTATTCACTATAGGCAATGTGCTGTCTGCAACAGCCACAGGCGTCGGCGCCCTGATTGTCGCTCGGTTCATCACAGGAACAGCTCAGGGAGCATACTTTGGCGCAGGAGCCGTCGTGGCGGTCTATGTATACGGACCGGGGAAGGGAGGTAAGGCTTTCGCCACGGTGATGGCCGGCCTCACTATCGCAACAATTTTTGGCTCGCCATTGGGAACGGCAATCGGGCAACTCTTCGGTTGGCAGTGGCTCTATGTCGCTGTCGCAGGTATAGGCTTGCTAGCGGGCGTCGCGCTGTACGCCTGGGTGCCGAAAAGTAATGATCTCTCTGGTGGCACTATATCCAGGGAGCTGGGCGCCCTCACGAGGCCACTGGTTTGGGCGACGCTCGCGGTGGCGTCGCTGGGGATCTCCAGCATTTTCGCCGTCTACACCTTTATCGGACCATACATCACCGATGCTGCTGGCGCGTCGCAGGCGATCATACCCATCGCTCTGGCTGTTTTCGGTATCGGAATGGCCGTGGGAAATCAGATCGGCGGTAGGCTCGCAGATCGTTTCGCCCTCCGCGGACTTGCCTGCGGTTACCTCCTGGCCCTTGGTTTCCTTGTCGTCGTTGCACTCGGCGGCACATGGCTCCCAGTTCTTTTCGTGGGCCTGTTCGGAGTCGGTGCAAGTGCGATGATGGCAATTCCTAGCATTCAAGTGCTTCTCACGCGTTTCGCCCCCAACTCGCCGACTCTGATGGGCGCAATGAATCTCGCCGCACTCAACCTTGCGAATGCTTTGGGCGCGGTGGGGGGCGCTATCGTACTCAGCGCCGGGTTTAGCGTACTTTCTACCGCATGGGCAGGATTCCTGCTGGCTGCCAGTGGGCTGCTTTTCCTGGTTCTCGCCGTCGCACGTCCCCAACGGCAACACAAGTCCACGTAATCCGACATTCTCATATCGTGCCCTCAGCGCTTGGTCTCGGCCATCACTCGATCTCTCGGATCAATACCGTAGCGGTCGCCAGCTAGTGCCGTTGATCGTGATGCCATCCGCGGGCTCGAAGGGAGAGCAGGCAGCTGGCACAGTTGGCCTTTCGCGCCACTCGACAGATCTCGATTCGTTACCTGCTTGGGCGCACCCCCTTTACATAGATTGTCGCTGGCTTCCAAACCAATGGAGTTGCTCGGGGTCGCGGCTCAACACTTCGAAAGGACAAAACTATGACGCTCTACAATGTTCTTCCTGACCGTATCGGCTTCGGTACGGCCCCCATGGGCAACATGTTCCGTGCCGTGCCGGACGACGAAGTGACGGCCACGTTGGATGCCGCCTGGGAGCAGGGCATCCGGTTCTACGACACCGCCCCGCTGTACGGGGCAGGACTCGCGGAGATCCGGCTGGGCCAAATGCTGTCGCACAAGCCCCGGGACGAGTACGTGCTGTCCACGAAGGTGGGCCGCGTCGTCCTGGACGAGGTCGAGTCCGGCAGCCGCGACCTCGGCGAGAAGGGCAGCCTGTTCGAACACGGCCGCCCCAACAAGGTCCTCCACGAGTGGACGGCGGATGCCACCGAACGGTCCATCGAAGGCAGCCTCAAGCGTCTGGGCACAGACCGCCTGGACGTGGTCTGGGTACACGACATCGCCCAGGACTTCCACGGCGACCTGTGGCTCAACAAGTTCGAAGAAGCACGCACCGGCGCCTTCCGCGTCCTGTCCCGCCTGCGGGACGAAGGCGTCATCAAGGCCTGGGGACTGGGCGTCAACCGCACCGAACCCATCGAGCTGGCCCTGGCCCTCGACGAACCCCAGCCCGACGGATTCCTCCTCGCCGGCCGCTACACCCTCCTGGACCACGAACACGCCCTCCAGCGACTGCTGCCCATGGCCGAAGAACAGGGCGTCGACATGGTCGTCGGCGGCCCCTACAGCTCCGGCATCCTCGCTGGCGGCACCCACTTCGAATACCAGGACGCACCCCCGCACATCATCGAACGGGTACGCCGCATCAAGGACATCGCCAACCAGCACGGCGTAAGCATCAAGGCAGCCGCCCTGCACTTCTCACTCGCCCACCCCGCCTCAGCCGCCGTCATCCCCGGCGCCACCAAACCCACCCGCATCACCGAGGACCTCACCGCCCTCCACGAACCCATCCCCGCCGCCTTCTGGCACGAACTCCGAGAGAACAAACTCGTCAGCCCCCTCGCCCCACTCCCCAACAACGCCTAACCCCCGAACCCGCACAAAGAGTCTTTCACCACCAGGAGATAGGTGTGGCTTCAACCTCAGTTAGCCGGATTGTTCCGGCAGCCCCTGACCACGTGTGGCAACTGATCGGCGGCTTTCACTCGCTGCCCGACTGGCTGCCCTACATCCCCAGCAGCGCACTGAACGAAGGCGGCCGCACAAGGCGGCTGAACACTCCAGAGGGCGACATCATCATTGAGCGTCTTGTGGAGTTCAACGACGCTGAGCGCAATTACAGCTACGTCATTCTCCAAGCCCCGTTCCCGATCAGTGACTATCTGTCCACGCTGCGGGTGCATGCGGTAACCGGAAACCCCAACGTTGCCGAGGTGCAGTGGTCCGGCCGGTTCACTCCCCAGGGAGTCACGGAGGGTGAGGCGATCGCCCTCTTCACCGGCATCTACCGCGACGGCCTGGACGCCCTGCACACAGCACTCAGCTAAACCTCGCACCGTCGTTGTTTGTTCGGAACCACATGACAAGTGGTGCAGCTGGCTGTGCCGCACAGGACGTAACTGTGAACTGTGCTCCGTCACATCCCGTGGCCCAGGCTTGAGCCAACTGTGCACTCGTTCGAAGGTGTTGGACCGGCCTTCCTCAAGTCCGGTTGGCCGCCCGCCGCGTAACCCTCTGCGCTGGCGGGCGGCTTGGCATCCGGGGTCGGTCGATGCCAGCGGATCCCTGCAACCTCAGGCATCCAATTCGTAGCCCTTGCCACGTATGGGAGATGGCACCGGCGGATCCGCCGATTCAAGCTGCACCAACAGATCCGTCGCAGCCGGCCCGTCCAGCGACGTGTGCAGAAGCACGGGGGAAGCAGGAGTTGGCTGATCATGCTGTGAGTTCGTTGCCGCTGCCGGTACCGAACTCAGCAATCCCAGCAGAAGCTGGCGGCCCCCGGAGGAGAGAGCATCGAGTGTCCTTCGATACTCCTCGCCGACATGGTGCCGGTCCAGTAGATCGGTGATCTGGCGAGGCAACGTGTCTGCCTGAGGGGGTGACGCGACAGTGCCCCCCATCGGTCTGGCCGAGCCCCTCCAAGTCGCGGGAACTACGCGAGACTCATGCGGAGAAACTCCCGGAAAACCTACGGCCGAATAGTGATTCATGCCGTTATAGTGGATATACAGCCTGCCACCATGCGCGTCCGGATGGATGCCAATCGCGTCGTTTCCATTGTCCCGGAAGTATGCAATGTCAAGGTCGAGGGCTTTTGCCGTGATCTCCAGCGCGCGGTCATAAAAGGGGGTGGTCCAGAGGTCGGTTCTCCTGATTGCGCGTTCAACCATCTGACTCATGGTTGCCGCGAAGGCAGCCTCCGGGGTTGGCAGTTCTCGCAGGATACCCTTGTGGGAAGACACCACTCCTTCCCACAACGCCGCACGCTCCGGCGAGCGGTGCAGTTCATCCTTGATCATTTCGCGCATGATCGCCATTTGGATGCTTACCTTGCTCTGCGCGAGCCGATCGGCAGGAATAGCCTCTGGGATAGGCTTGAAAGTTGGCATGATCTCTTGGATCGCCGCGATCGGGAAGTCCGACATGAGCGCCGCATCGGCGCTTTGCGGCATCATCGAGCGGAGTCGGTCACGGTACTGCGGTCTCATCAGATTGTATTCGATGTCGCTGATCTGCCGGGCGGTCAAGTCCGGGTAGGCGTCCAGTCCCAGCAATCCACGCAACTGCTCGACGTCCAGCTCCCTGAGCAGGGCGTCCACCACATTGTCGCCAAGGTCAAGTTCATCCCTCGTCGCCGCACCAGCCGACCCTGTGAACCATTCCTCCACGCGCTGACGCGCCGAGACCGCATCAAGCGTGCGCAGGTCTAGATCCGGACGCTGCCAAGCGGCGCTAACGATGATCGACGTGAAGAGACAGTTACCGTCGCCCGGGACTTCCAAAGTGAAGGCGGGTTGGCCGTCCACGAGCATTTCACGGGCCACTACACGTTCCTGGTCTCCCAACGCCGACTGCCCCACTGTCCACGTCGGACGAGCGATCTTCACTTGCCGCCCGTCGACCACCATCCACCGAAACAACCCCGGGATCCGCGATCCGTGAACGCGAGACACGGCGTCGGTCGGGGAGTGCGTCGGCATGGCGGCAGAAGGTCCGCTAGACCGAGAGTCGCCTGGCGACGGTTCCCAATCGGCGAACAGCGTCTCGAACGTCGTCCCCTCCGTGGGCAGCGATGCCGAGGTGGAACCCTCAACGGGTGAAGCGGCCATATCTTGCAGCGATACCGGCTCTATCAGATGGCCAGTGCCCGGTTCACCTTTGCTCGGCTCCTGCTCCGGACCGCTCGCCCCCTCGGATACCAAGGGCAGCCTCTCGAGGAGACCAAGATCGGCAGGACCCGGCCGGGCTGGCGCAGCCGGAGCCAGCTCACCTTGACGATGCGTTTGTTCGTCTTCGCCATCCTCTTCAGGTATCGATGGCATCGCGACCCTGCCACCACGATGGGGCCTCGCGGGTTCCTTGGGACCCACGACCACCGCCGCGCTCTCCTGAGGCACGGCCTGTCCGGTCAGACGGGGCCTCTGCGGCGCTCCCTCAGCGGGCGTGTCGTCGAACTTGACATCGACGACAGCGCGGCGCCGCCGTGCTTCGTCGGTGAGATGCTCCGACATCGTCCATTCGGGCAGATCCCGGACTCGATTGACAAGGTCGATTCGTACCTTGTCGGCGTCTGTGCCCAATTCACGGCGAAGGTAATCCCGCACGGCCTCTCCGCGAGCGCGGCCAGTCTCCTCGGCCCGCTGACTCCGGCTGTCGCCGAGCCACCAGGATCCATTGCCACCTGCCGAGATCGTGATGGCGGGCTGAACCAGACCCTGATGATTCCGGTGCCGGATCGCCTCCCTGATCCGGATGGCCAGTTCATGGAGCTGGTTGCGCTGCGCAGTACTGAGCCGGAGGGAACGTTTCCCGAAATCGAAGCTGCGCAGGCCCAGAGGGAGGTATGGCGCCACAGGGTCCCCAGGGAGGGGCAGCAGATTGCCGTAACGGTCGGTGTAGGTGGCTGCGCGGGACGTACCGGCGTCGTTCGCAGGGGAAGGTGACGGACTGTCTCCGGGCAGTGAGACCTGGGAGACGTCGACCGCTACGCCTGCGGTCTCTAGTCTCTCGCGGGATCCCCGTTTGGCCGGCTTGAAAGTCGCCATCAGCTCGCCCGCGTCCTGGGCGCTCGGCTGCAACTCGCCAAGCGCGGCACTCCGCAGGTCTCGCAAGACAATGCCAGCCTGCCGATGCTCAGCCTCGCTGGACGCCAGAAGCTCGTCCTCGCGCAAATCTGGGTGTGTGTAGTAGACATCCTCCAGGTACTGGGAGAGTTCGGGCAGAATTCCGTTGAGTCGTTCGCGGCGCTGGTCGACGGCTTCCTGCACTGCTTGGTTAAGGGTCAGGTCCTGGCTGTATGACGTGCTCTCCAACCTGCCGATCTCCTGGGGCATCAGGCCCCAGATCCGGGCGTCCTCCGCTACTTGTGGCGTAAGAATCCCTGCTTCACTAGCCTGGTCCACTGTAAGCGGGGACTTGTCGGTCCGGCTCTCCGGGTCGAATGCGAAGATTCGGCCTTTAGGGTGGAACCACCATGAGCGCTCGTGCTTACCCTCTCGTGTGATCCGCAGTTCCACAAAGGCGTCGAGTGTCTTCGCCACCCGGCTGGTCAGGTGAATGACGTTTGCGGTGAGCACAGAGTGTTCGGGGGCGAGTACATGCGGGCCGGGCTCCTCGAATACGGTGACCGGAGGCCTCACGTTCGTCGCTTTCGCCTTGCCGGTTACGGCGTCGGCGTCGAAGTCCAGGATCAATCTCCGACTGTCGGTGATCTTGGGGGGTGTCTTACCCGGCTTTTGCAACTTGGCGGGCTTCCCGGAGAGTTGCTCGTTCCCGTGACGCAGGCGGTCGCCGATCTCGCGAGCGACCCGCCCGGGCGCGACGTCGGCGTTGGCCCTACTGTCCTGCGCGACATTGATAAGAATGTCCGAGAGGTCGAAGGATTGGACGGACTTCGGATTGTGGTCCCAACTGCGGACCGTATCCGCATTGTCCTTGCGGCGTGTTCGGAGATTTTCTGCCATGGTGGCGTAGTCGTCCTCGTTCACGAGGATGTGGAAATCTCCGGTGAACGGCTGGCTTTGATAGGTGCCAAGTCGGGTGGGATTGCGACGCCATGTGAGATGGCTTCGTGTCAACTCGGCGCGGAGGATGAACGTACCGGTCACGCAGACGTAGACGACTCGCTTCTGCTCCTTCGCGAAGCCTTCCGTGCGGGGCTGGGCTTGATGCCCAGCATTCGCGTCGCCCGAGGAGGGGTGCGTGAGGGATCCGCCCTCAGCGTAACTGTCGTTTCTCGACGGGAAAGTTTCCGAGTTCGCCAACTCGGCCTTGAACGATGCACCGTGGCTGGTTTGCCGATTCGCCGTGACTGCCGTGATGTGCTTGAAGTAGGTGCCGAAGCCAGCACCGTCGAACACACCCAGCACCCTCAGATCGGTGAATTCACTGTCCATCACAATCTTGGCTCGCTTGAGAGGAGACCCAGGCTCCGCGAGGCCTTCGGAGAGGAGGTAGTCCCTCGCCGCCGAACGCACTGACTGCGCGGTCAGCATCGACTGTGAGGTGATAGCCGACAGAAAGACATCGCGATGTCCCCCCGGCACCATGGAGCGGTACCCGAACATCCTCCTGCGGAAACTTCCTATCTGCCGATCGCGCCCACCGGTCAGCCGGAATCCAAGCGGGTGCTTGGCCACCGGAAGATCGACCGGAATAGAGGACGGCAGAGTGTAGTTGTGCCGGTACGCAAGCTTCGTCATGGAAAGAGGGATGGAGATGTTCAAGCCCCCATCGAGGAAGCGCACAACAGTGGACCGGTCATTCAGCCATCTCTCAGCCCTCATCAGAGAGTTATTCAGATCGCTCTTTGGAATATCCTGAAGCCGGACTTCTACTCGTGTACGCAAACCTGCCCTGACATCCACACGCCGCTCGTAGTCACCGAAGACGCTCTCCCAGTACTGTGTTCTGTTGACGCCTACTTCCGACCGCTGGCTGGCCGAGACACTCTCGGATACAGCCCCGTTCGCATGGGGATCTCCCGGGCTGAACTTGCCAGAACCATTGAGTCCTTGGGAACGGCTCTCTGACGCCGTCCTCGCGTTCTGCCCATGCAGGAAGAACTCGAGGCCAGCATCGTTACGCTCCTGGAAGGCTTCGGGGGTGCCGGTGAGCGTCGCCGACACCCTGATGACGACATCCTCATACAGGACCCCCTTGGGATGGGGCAGATGGATCTCGATACCGCCCTCGTCCAGGAGATCCATGTAGAGGATCGTGGACCGGTTGGAGAAGATCGTCTCCAGGGTCATCAGACCGCCGTGCACCTTCCCCAACCGTCTGCCGTGCACCTCCTTAATCAGAGGTGATGTACTCAGAAGGCCAGGGGCAGCTTCTTCCACCAGTTCACGTACCGTGCCCCACAATGTCCGGCCATCCGCGTAGTGCACGCCCGACACAGCTGCGGGACCTATAAACCGGTGAGGCTCGTAGGGGGCTGCCAGATACGGTGGAAGCTGCAGTTCGACGGGGGTCACGCGCTGCCTGGGGAATGCTGCGTTGAACCACTCCAGCAGCCCGCGGTCCAGCAACCGGTTACGCTCCTCGTCGTGCCGGTTCTTGACGATGGCCGCAAGTGCCTCCAAATCGGTTCCCGCCGGCAGACCGGCGGGATTCTCAGACCAGCGCAGCAGCAGACGCGCCATGAGGGTGCTGCTGAGCGGTGAGGGCTTGAGCGCCGTCTCGTCGAGCCATCGCTTCACTACCACGGCAATGCGGTCGTCGGGGACCGGAAGCATGCTGTCGGCGTAGAAGGAGAGCGCGTCCTGTTCCGGAACGATGAAGATCACTTGCCGGAGCGGCAGGTCGGTCTTGCCGGTGCCCTTGGTGGTGCGGACAAGGGTGCCTTCCTTGAACCAGCCGACACCGAAGGTCATCTGGGTGTTGGCGGCGTAGAGATACGCCTCACCCACAGCTAGAGCGATCTGTTCGAAGCCACCAGCCAGGGTTTGCGACTGCGCCTTGCCACGTGTGTTGGACAGCCCAGCGCCAGCGGATCCGTTGAGCGTCGCGCTGCCGGCGGGGCCGCCAACCGTGGCCCCCATGGGTCCCAGGCCGAACTGCCAGTTTTCCGATTGACCGCTGTAGGCCTGACTCTGCAGCAGGGCAATCTGCGCGAGGACCATCTCGTCTGCAGTGGCACCGAGATAGGTCGCAGCCTTGACCTCGGCTGTTCCCGAGAGCACCGCGTACGCATTTTTCAGTAGTCCGTAAGCGGAACCGTTATCGAGGTCGAAATGGCCCACGCCTTGCAGCATGTGCGGAAACTGCGCGGCGATGGTCTCATGCAGTGTGAGTTGACGGAACGCATCCGCCGTGGTGGACGCGGGTCCTTGAAGGTCAGCAGGCAGCAGGGACTGCACCGCACCGGTGACACCGTTGGTGTTGAGATGCACGAGCACGGAATTCTCAAAAACCTCGGACTGCGTTTTTCCGTTATCACTCAGCTCTGCCGGGTCATGGTGTATGGGTAGGTTGGCGGCAAGCAGGTCGGCGGTCTTCCCGTTCCATTCGTGATTTTCAAGTACCACTTCACCGCCGATCCTGTGTCCGGGGACCCCCGTGATTCCCTCGGTGATCGTCAGCTCGAATGTAATATCGCCGATCTTGTATTTGAGGAGATCTCCCTTGGGTTCGAAGAGTATGGGATGGTTGAATACCTTGACGTCGCCGTAATTTGATCCCGCCGTGTAAGACATTCCGACATCGAGCCCTATGTTGGACAGGTCGTGGTAGCCGAATCCGAGGGAGCCTCCGGCCGACACTCGCTTCGACCCCGATCCTGACTGGCCGGCGATGCGCAAAGCCATGAGGAGAATGGCGATACGTTCCTCAGCGGTGGTGCCCTGATACTTCACGTTTTTGACGTCGAAGCGGGCCTTCAGGGTGACGTTGGCGTATCCTTCCGACCAGCCTACACCTGTACCCTTTACACCCGGCTTCCGTACCAGTCGTAGCGTGTTTCCGTCGTCGGTCATCATGGCGTTCATGTAGTCGCCTATGCCGAGCAGCCAGTTCTTTAGAGCCTTTTCTGCCTCGATTTTCGCATCGGTCTCCGGGGCATAGGAGAAGGGGGTGACGCCTGCGTACTCGTTGTCGGGATCAGGCAGGTAGTTCTTCCCCCGCAGGACGTCTCGGATATGGTCGCCGATCTCTTTGACGGTGTCCTCGGGGATGCGGACGTGACTGAGTCCCACACCTTCACTCAGATAGCTGGGCGCCTTTGGAATAGGTTTCTTATCTGACGGGACAGGCTCCTCTATTACCTTCTTTTCAATCACCGTACGGTCCACGGGGAATCCGTTGTCACGGGCTTCAGCCTGGGGAATCGTCAGCGATGCCTCACCCAGAACAGGACGCTTGGCGGGTTCGCCGCTAACCGGTGTGCCTTCTCCTGGCTCGCGCACCTGCACGTCGATGTTATGTTCGATCGGCACTGCGTAGAACGGCGTTGGCCCGATGTTGCGGTATACGGTGACCTTCAACCCGTCGTAGCTTCCAGAGTTCCCTTGTGAGGAATCCTTGCTAACGCCGGCGGAGATCTTGGCGCCGATGCCGAGCTTATCCCCCTTACCAATGGAAGGCAGCAGGGCCAACTTCGCCCAGGCGTTGAGTGCCTTGGATTGACTCAAATTGTGGGAGGCACTCGTGGCGCCCAGAACAGTATGGACCGTCTCGATGTTGGCGTCTCTCTCAGGAGTGTCGCCGAACATCTCCACCGGCGTGAGGCCTGCGTCTTTCGCTTCATTCGCTTCGTTCACTTCCTCTGATGTGAGGATCCTGCTGTTCAGCTGGACGGACGCGATGTTCCGCTTGCCGTCCGGGGAGTAGAGGTAAATTTTGTAACCATCCGCCGTCCCGAGTTCGAAGTTTGTGTGATAGTTATAGATTCCCTGCCGAAGCTGATCTAGCACGGAGCTACCGATGTTGAGATATTGATCCCCCAGTTCGACCGGCCAAGTCGACCGCAGCGCGCGCAAAGCCTCGTCGTACAGCTCAGGAATGCGTGTCAACGCAAGCGTCATATGAGTCTCGGGAACCCGCATGTCACCGGCAGCAGTGAGGTTCTTCGGCGGCGAGCCGAGGAATCTATCAGGTAGAGACAGCTGTATCTTTTCCTTCGTTACGAGCGGCGTCGGCACAGTCTCCACCCAGGGAGTTTTCGTGTCACGCCGTATGCGGTACGAGAGATTGAGGTCGTACGCCACCCATGAGGTCGGGGTACGGTGATTTGAAACATGACCGCTCTCGACAAAGTGCGCGGTGGCCGTCCCATCGTGTTGCGCGTTCCGCACCACACTCACGGAAGCACCAGCGCTCAGGTTGTCCGCCACTCCCGCCCCGAGGTCAAGTCCGGAAGAGAGGGACACGGCTGCCGAATAGGGAGCCTGGTTCACGCCCGAACTGTGCCCGAACGAACCCGTGTTGAACGAGGAACTCATCACCTCCGTTCCCTTAGGTGCATTCGGATCCTTATCCTCGGCGAGTTCGCTGTGCCCCAGAGTCGGATTCTTCAGATTCGCCGTGAACAAGATCTCGGTATTGGCGATCCCAACGATATAGCCACTGAACTCGCCGTCCCGAGTAGCCAGCATGTAGCGGAAGTTCTGCTCCAGCTCCACGGCAAGCATCGTGAGGCTGCGCTCATCGTCAGCGGAGAGAGCCGAATGCGATTGAACCCCTGAGCCACCAAGCAGATCCCCTCGTAGCTGCTCGACCAGCTTCGCCATCCCGGGCAAGCCCCTTGACGGGACGCCGGAGAATCGTGCCATTCGGTGGAGCTTGTCGAGGTTTTGGCCTCGCCGGAGCGGGGGCTGCGAGTGCGGCGTGTCCAGAGCGGAGTCCGTCAGCCGGTCGCTGTCAGCGGCACCTGCGGAAACGGCAGGCGTGGCGCGGGCCGGGTCCGGCGCCTCGTCACCCGGCACGTGGCCATCACGTCGAGGCTCATACCCGGCCAGGGCGGACTCGGCCCCCTCGAGCTCTGGCTCGGGTGAGTGAGTGGAGTCCGGTGCGAGCACGGCAGTGACGATGGGGCTCTCTGTACGTGTTGGCGAGGGGACGACCAGGTCGGCATCCGTGGTGGGGACGGTCGGCTCCTCGGCCAGTGGCGCAAACGTATGTGCCCGTACGGGGGTGGGCGCAGCGATTGGGTCAATGTGCCGCGTCGCGGCTTCGGACAGGTCGCTCCCTTGGTTGATGGTGCGGTCGCTTGGCCCACCGGTGGGCTCGTCTGCGTCCCGACCGCGCCCCCAGACGGGATGCGGGATGTCTCGGAGGGCAGTTGTGTCGCCTGACGGGTCTGCGGACGTGGTCTGTTGAAGGCGCGGCGTCACATCGGGAGGGTCCGAGGACGTCGGGGTCGAGTGCCCTGCTGGTCGCTCGGGGTCGCCGGCGCCAAGATGCGCCGTGAGGCTGCCGTGCGCGAGGTCGTCGTCAGCCCGGGTGGGATCTGCCGGTGTCGGCTCCGGGAGTAGTTCGGCTCGCGGCTCTCCCCACCGGTCGGATGCCGATTCGGTGATCGACGTGATGCCCGAGGAGTCCGCAACGGGGGCCGCGGGCGTGACCGGGTCGCTGGGCGGGGCGCCGCCGCGCAGCGCCGCCGACTCGCCGCCGGTGATGATTCGAACCGCGATGGCATCGGCTTTCGCCCGCTCATCGCGTCGTTTCATGTAGGGCGGCAGCTTGCTGTACTCCGCAGCCACCTTCTCGTGGTCCACCGTGGCGAACCACTTCATCTTCGGCAGCTGAAGGTTGACCACGTTACGCAGCAAAGCTATGTCAGGGCTGGCTGTGCCCGGAATACGGAACTTCGCTGTGTTCAAGTCCGGGACCCGGTGTGTTCCAGGTATGCCTGCCGGCTCTGCTAGGAGAGGCCGGGACACTTGCCCCCCTGACGGGCGAGGGCCGGTGTCCTGGGCCGCGGGACTCAGGTGGGCGGTGGACGGCATGTGGTTCCCCGGTACGCCCGACATGCTGTCAAAGCTGGCAAGACCGTGGGGCCGCAGGGCGGAACCGTCAGCAAGAGCGACGGCATCGACGTCCAACGTCGCCCCGGGCACCGTCATGGGACGGGCCGACGAACTCGAGGCATCGCCACCATCGACAACTGGGCCTTCGATCCCCATGGCGGTGATGTCCTTACCGCCGAGACCCAGGCCAGGTGGCATCTGGCCGTGCATGCCACCATCAGGCCCCGCAAGGACAGGGCCTCGCCCGCCGTGGTCGTCCGACGCTCTCTCAAACCCGGGAAGGCCATTGGGCGGCGGGGTGGGGGCGTCGGTCGAAGCGACGGCGCTCACGTCCAACGGCGCCTCGGACATCGTCGTAGGACGGGCCGGCGAGTTCGTGTCATCGCCACTACTGGGAACGGGGCGTTCAGATTCAATCGGGGTGCCGTTCCGACCGTCCTGGCTCGAACCACGCTGGCGGGGCGTCGGGCCGGCGGCTTCCGTTGCGTGCCGCAACGTCTCAATTCCAGGCGCCCCACCCCGGCTGTCCCAGCCCCCTCTGGTGTTGCCCTGTACCGGTCGGTGGACCGTGGGGGCACTTCCCGCCAATTCACCTTCAGCGTTCCGACTGGCCCCGGTTATGGCCGAGCCACCCGCACCCGCATCCGCAGTGCTCGTGTCAACCCAGCCCGAACCAAGCCCCTGCGCACCGTCTGAGCCGGTGCCGTAGAAGCCGTTGGGCCCGGTAGGGCCGAGTCCTCCGAGGCCGGGGGCACGGTCGGCTGTGCCGACGCCGCGTCCACCGGGACCGCCGGTGACGGCACCGGAGTCCTCTTTCCCGCGCGTCTCGTTCCCATCCGAGGATGGGATCTCGGGAAGGTGGAAGTCGCCCGCGGACAACACCTCGAAGTGGGGAGTGTCGACCGGGTCGATCGAACCGGGGACTCGGGCTCCGGCACGGCGTCCGCCTCCGCTTTCACCGAGCCCGTCAACGGCTCCAGACGTGACGGCGGAGCCGTACTCCTCGTCTCCACCGTGCATCTTGTTCTCGACTGCGGTGTCCACGACGCTGGCGCCGCCGCCTATGATGCCCCTGCCGATAAAGGAGCCGGTAAATTTTGGCCCCACGGCTTGGCCCATCCCGAAGAATGCGCCGCTGAATGCGCCGCCTAGCGCGCCGCCTCCCGCGCTCTGCCGTGTCAGGGAAGTGTCCCATTCGGTGCGGTCGCCTTTGAGGAACTGTATCGCCTGAACCACCACGTCCATGCCGACCATGTACGCGGCGCCCCCGGCGATCGATGTGACCAGCCGTCTGAGGAGCATCTTGGCGATGGCACGAACACCTGTCACCAGCACCGGGATCACTTCGGGGGCCCAGAATGAGAGTTCAGCGATCTCGGCCGCAAGCCAGATCAGCTGCACGAGGATCATGTACTTGGTGTATTCGACCAGAAGCGCTGTGTTCCTACCGAGGTCTCCCAACTGCTCTGCGGACTCCGCCATCGCAGGCAAATTGGCCCTCAGGCGTCGAGTGAAGCTGAGGAACTCATCCGCCACCAAGCCGCCTACGCTGTTCAGCACACCTCTCGCCGAAGGTGCGATCAAGAGTTCCAGGTTGATCAGCTGCCGGGCGGCGTTGCTCCAGATCTCTCCGAGTTCATACAGCATGTCCTCGTCGCCCTGCGGCCAGTCCTGTCCGATCGTCAGCTCGGCAAGCCAAGCGAGCTCCGGCGCCAGCTCAATACTCACTTCGTCCTCCGCGCCATGCTCTCGAAATTCTCGATCAACGCACCCTGTGCGGAATGGGTACGCGACCTGTCGGCAGGCGAGCGCCAGGAGGCTCTGCGGTAATCGGCCGAATGCCGAACTCTTCGGAACCGCGCATACGAGCAGAAGTGGAAGCGTGGTTATTTAGGCACCATCCCACGGTGCCCGTCCAAGGCAAATCCAGGCTGTTAGAGGATGTCCCGTCCCCTTACACCGGCTACAGCTGCGTCGCCCGCCCCGCGTTGTGAACTGACCCAAGAAGCGCCCGGACATCACAGACGAGGGTGCTAGCAGTACGACGTGACGCTGCTGCTGACTGCTGTGGAAGGCATCCAGAGTCCATGGCCCAAGCTCTCCCTTGGCTTTGCCCGCGACCTCAGCGGCGCGTCAACCGGCTTCACCTCATTGCATGACCGTCCTCACACCCACTCAGAAGACGACAGTGGGTGCAAGTTCCCAAGTTTCTACCACGTTAACCATGCATTGCATACGGGTTGACCCTCAACCGTTGCCCAAAACATTGGCCTGCCACAGCTGCGCCACATGTCGATGGATCACCGGCGGAGCTCTATCGCTCGCGCATGTCGGCAAATGGTAGAGGGGTGCCAAGTTTGCAGTGCGGCCCACGAATTACGGCGCCAAGAAGTTAGGCTGGGGCAGGTGTGTGAGTGGAGAACAGGCACACCGGAGGGCCCTGGCCGGGGAAGCGGGGCCCTCCTATTTTTACCCTGACAGGCCGGAGCCCCGCGCCCATTGGAGCGGCGGCGAAGGGTCCCTGCTGTGCCATGCATGCCCGGCGTCATGCACCTGCTTCCAGCTCAGGGCATTCAAACACCCAGCATGCTGAATCCGGGCTGCTTTAATACAACGCACATTTGGTGCACCCAAGCCTTCGCATGGGAAGCTACGCGGCCGTCCACCCAACACACTGGTCAACTAGACACTGTTGAGCGCTACGATAGGTGCGCCAGCTCCCGCCAGGGCTGCGCAGTCCCGCGACACCCCTTCATATGCGGGCTGCCTTCTGCGTCCAGGCGCAGTGGCGGGCCCCGCTTGCCAGGCGGGGCCCCACCAATCTTTGCTTATTGGTCTCTGCAATCTGAGGCACCCTGCGTAACCTTACAGCTCGGTCGCGAGCAGACCAGCCAGTCATCGGGACTGATCGCGGTTGCGGGGCAGGGTTGGGAAGTGACGGGCGCTGCGTGGCCAGCGTGCTCCCGAAGACCTCGCCTCGAGTTTACGAGCTGCTGAACCAGCGAACCACCTGGGTCACCGCTGCGCCAACCTAATTTCCTTCTATTGAACGCCGCGGACCATAGTTTGAAGTTTCCTCCCAGGGACGTCCCGGGCGCCTGGTTCCGCCGCGCGGGCGGAAAGTGACTCCGGCTCCGGTCAGGAGGTAGTGCACGCTTCCGTAGGAGCGGTTGGTCTGCCTCGCCAGGGACCGGACCGATGCTCCTGCCTCGTACTGAGCCCTGAGTTCGGCGGCGATCGCATCGCGTTCTGATCTTGCTGCGGTCCTGCTGGCCGGAGGCCGGCTATTCATAAGTTGTACCTCTGGTTGATGATCTGTGGGCCGGGCTGTAATCCGGCCATGACGGTGCCCAGACCTCGCTGGTAGTTATCAGATGTCCGGGGAAGGGTGCTTGTCAGGCCAGCTCTCCTACGGAAGGCACGCTTCTTCTGCACCTGATTGCTCGGTGCCTTCCTCTGGGCCAACAGCGCGGTCGCGTCGGCCTTGCACCTGAGAAGACAGGCCTTGGTCGGTGATGTCTCCTTCCCTGCCCACGTAGGGGTCGGGCCTGGAATTGTCTACTGCTGCCGGGCAACCTGCGGAGGCTTCAGGGGCGTTGCCGTAGATTGAGGCCACAAGTGCGACTGCCGCACAGCACACGACCAGCGCAGTCAAGCCAATGAATCGCGGTGTAAGCGTTTGCGGCCTGCGATTCCGCCTACCCCGTGTCACACGCGGGTCGCCGGCCAGCATCACCACGGCCGGGTCAGCCGTTCTTTCCGATTTGCCATACGGTGCCGCAATGTCCTTTAGTGAGCCCGGATCATCCTGATTTCTCGCGCCGTATGCGACACCGCAACCAGGGCAGTTCTGCGCTCCGTTCAGGTGCCGTTGGCAGGCATCACAGTATTCCATGTGGATGATCTTTCTCTCCGTATCCAGCCTCGGCACGCACAGACTGCCGGAAGGCGCCGCAAGTATATGCGCCCCCATGATTCTCCGGCTTCTTCTGGGTGAACCTCAGGAGTTCCAACAGGGGACCGCAAGTATCAAAGTACAGCTGGCCGCAAGCATTGGCACAGATATCCCAAAATTCGACACGAGAATTCAATACTTTGAGGCGCCGGGCTGGATTGCCTGCCGCCAGGCGCGGTAAAGATGTTCAGCTCGAGGCGCGCCGGGCTCCTCGATCCCGCGCCCCGAACCTCACGTCGTGATCGCAGTTTCCGACTGGCCCGACAGGATGCGACCTCCGTCCCAATTTCATCGCTCGACCACGACGATGATCATCTTGTTCTCACAGGTCACAGCGATCTCCTCTCCACACCATGATGCGCTGACCACATTCGCCTGCGCATAAGGACGTTTGGCATCCAGCAGGCAGACCGCGGCACGAGAATTGTTCCAGTATTTTATTCGTTTGAGCGTGCAGGAAAATCCGTCACGCGACACGATGCCGATATTCATCGTATAGAAGTCCGAGTCTCGCCCTCGATTTCACGGATCATCTGCCACGCACAGCGCGGAGGAGCAACGCGAGGTTTCCATCTGGTCCAGCGGCCCAGATGGGAGCAACGGTGGTCCAGCTTGAAGAGACCATCACGCCGGCTGAGATCCGCAAGGTACAGGCGCCGGAATTCACTCCTGGGCAGAGGGGCGTGGATGGACCTCGCCCCGCTGGGGAAGGCTCACGGTGGAGAGTGCTGGCAAGCGTGAGGCGCGGTGCCGCAACCTGCACCATTCCCCCCGAAGCGCCGTGGCAATAGGTGCAGTGAGATTTGTTGCGCGTCGAGGCGTCACACTGCTACACAGGGGGAAGTTAGCCCGGTTCAGCGCGAGAAAGAAAGAGGTAGCTCACGACATGGCTCAGCGCGTACAGGTTCTCGTGACCGATGACATCGACGGAACCGAAGGAGCCGAGACCATCGGGTTCGCACTTGACGGGATTTCGTATGAGATCGACCTCGGAGAAGAGAACGCGACGAAGCTACGTGAGGCTCTCGCCCCGTATCTGGGGGTCGCTCGTCGTCAGCGCGGCGTGAACGGTCGTGCCCGCCGCGTCAGCTCGACCGAGCCCAAGGAAGACACGGCCGCTATCCGGGCGTGGGCAAAGGACAACGGCTACGAGATCAACGACCGGGGCCGCGTGCCGCGTGAGGTTCGCGAGGCGTACATGAAGGCGCACTGATCGCACAAGGTGCACGTCGGCATCCAAAACGCTGCAGTTGTCGCAGCAGTACCTGATCGACGCCATCCGTCCGGGGCGGGCAGGTGGGCGGACACATGTAGCAGGAGCTTTGCCGGCTGGCGGTGGGACGTACCAACTGGTGGTTCAGAAACAACGGCATCACGGGCTCACCCGGGCCCGGTACGTCAGTACTGGCCGACCGGGCACCCTCATGTGCGGGCGTTGCCACGCAGGGCGCCTGCGGCGCGCAGAATGGCGCATTGGTCCGGCCGTGGTTCGATGCTCGTCGGCTCCGAGCCGGCAACGTCCGGCCCAAGCCGGAACCACCATGGGACCGCCGACCGACATGGCGTCGGCCGGCGGTCCGGCAGCGCTCAGTGATCCCGCTGCTATCCTCGCGTTTTCAATTCGGCCACACCAAACCTGTTCGGCCGACTGCCCGTCACCCAGACTGAGGTGGTGGATCCGTGACCCTGCTGGATACGGACAAAGGTGTGGGCAAACCCTTGTGCCGTTGCCCGGCCTGAGCCCACGACCCGGCCGCCGACGCGCACGGTGTACGGCTCGTGCGCGGACAGGCCGGCCGCTGTCACCAATACGGTCGTTCCTACAGCCGCCTGCCGTGGCGTGGCGTCGACGACGAACTCCGGGACTGAGCGACCAGGCACTGGCTCGAGGTCGGCCTGGCTCATGGGCGTCATCAGCAAGTACCGATCCTCGATATACGAGAGAATCGGGGTGTGGACCTCGAAGCCGGCTGTTGCCCACAGCGGCCGGCCAGAAGGAAGCGCCAGAGTCCTGGAGACCGGCGTCCCTTCCTGCGGAAGGTTGGGGGTGGGGATCTTCTCGTCGTGGAGGAAACTCACACCGGTGTAGACCTCGGTCCCCTCACCGGCCGTAAGGAAGAACTCCGAACTGTACGCCGCCGGGCGGTTGGTGAACGTTGCTTCCAACAGGCCGCTGTGGCCCTTCGGCTTTCCGCGGTGGAAGGTCGCGTAGAAGCGTTCCGTCATGACAGGACGGCCAGTGACCCTGCTGTGCTGCCGGTTCCGGTAGGTCGCGACGGCGCGCCCGTCCATCACCAGATCCAGGCGGTCCACGCCCGTCACGTCGTAGGAGCGGGTGGCCGTCTTCCCGGGGTCGATCATAAGGGTCGCGAAGATCACGTCCCCGCCTGTCAGCTTGTACCGCAGTGTCGGGGTGCTAGTCCGACTGGTGTTGTTGGTGTACGTCAGCTTCGCGGCATGCGCGGCCGCACGGTCTTCGGCGATCGAGGCTGTGCTGGGACGCGTGGCCGAAGTCGTCCAGGTCAGGGATTTGCTCTGACCTCCGCGATCGTTGTGGTCGAGCACCGTGAGAGTGCCGGTGAGCCTTTCCGGCTTGGCCTCGACCAACTCCGACTGCCAGCTGAACCAGGGCCAGCTGTTCGAGTCGACAGAAACAGTCCGGTTCAGGTAGACGCCTGAGGCGCTTCGGATGGTGACGCTCATCCGGCCCTTGCCCTGGACCCCACCGGTCAACGCGGTCAGGGGGTTGCCGTCGAAGGCTTCCCGATCAACATGGTCGAGGTCACCGAGGACAAGTGAGCTGACCGTGAAGGTGTCCCCGACGACCCGGCCCGCGTAACGAACCTCCATCGTCTGCTTACCCGTGGGCAGCTTCACCGGCAGGGTCACCAGTCGGGCCACACCGCCGTCCTCGCTGGTCCGTCCGCTCGCGAGCACCTGCC
The DNA here is from genome assembly GCF_033792765.1 of Streptomyces sp. PA03-6a. Lineage (NCBI taxonomy): Bacteria > Bacillati > Actinomycetota > Actinomycetes > Kitasatosporales > Streptomycetaceae > Streptomyces > Streptomyces sp. PA03-6a. The sequence goes on from NZ_JARAVK010000111.1 coordinate 21,448, forward strand.
CGGAGCCCTTGATCCTGATCTGGAAGTCCACTGCCGGAGTCAGACCGGTTGCGAGGACGATTACAGGACGACCAGGCGTCGCGTAATCAGGTGTCACAGTGACCACCGGGCGGGCGCCGGGAGTGCCGGTGGGCGGACCGGTGCGGGGATCACTGGTCACCGTGACGTATGTGGTCCGACCCGTGTCGCCGTATGCGACTCGTCCAAGGTAGATCCCGCCGCCGCGCAGGCCGCTCCAGGTCAGAGTGACCGCAGTCGTGCTGCCGATCCCCAGAACGGCCGTTGTGGGCCGCGCCGTGAACGTGCCTTCGGCGCTCTTGTCGCTGAGTACGAAGCTCGTGACGGTGAATCCGAGCGGGCCGGTCCCGGCGAAGAAATCGACCTCGACCTGGTACAGGCCCGGGGACAGGTCGTCCAGATCCATCCGTTCGTCGGCGGAATCGGTTGCAGCGCGGGCGAACAGTGTCTTGTCGCCGTAGCTGTTGAGCCGGTAGACCGACAGGTCGAGATCGGCGCTGTTGTCGGTGGCGTCGAGATCAAAGCGTGCGTGCGTCGTACCGGCCGGAATCTGCACGATGTGGCTCTGCGCGGGGCCACCGACGCTTCCGGAGCCCTCCATCCGCACGCCCCGGGACAGGCCGGTTACCTTCACCGGTACGTCTCGGGTATCGCCACCGCGGAGAGTAGCGGTGGCTCGGCCTGAGCTGCCCGAGGCTTGCAGCTCCCCCGGAGCGGCCAGCGCAACCGGGCGCACTGCCAGTGCACTGCGGACGGTCTGTTTGCCGTTGCGCCAGGTCAAGTAACCGGTGGCGCATTCGCCCAGCGGGGCGGTGGTCCGGGTGAACGTTACGCGGAATGTCTTCGTCTGGCCCGGCGCCGTGAACGTCAGGGTCGAGGGCTCGACGGTGGTCTGTACTCCGGTGATGCCCGCCACGTCGGCCGTGAAGGTCCCCGCCGTGGTCGACGTCACCGTTCGGGTAACTGTCTTCCGGCCGGCGAGCGATCCGACGCCGATCGATGCCAAGTTGAGGTCGGAGGGGGCGGGCGCGGCTGCGTCGCCGCCGATCGCCGCGACGTACTGCTCCCAGTCAGCCGGGCCGTTCAGGTAGAGCAGCCCGGGGTTCAGGTACCGAGTCGCGTCGACCTGGCCGTTGCCCTGGGCGAAGACATCCCCGGCCGGTGCTCCGTCGGATGTGACCGCCGGGGAGGTGGTCGTCATCAGGGCCGACTTGATCTCGGCCGGTGTCGCGTTCGGGTGGACGCCCAGGTACAGCGCGGCCAGACCGGCCACATGCGGGGACGCCATCGAGGTTCCCGACATGAAGGTGTACATGGGGCGCTCACCGGCGGCGTTGGCGCCATCGGCAAGGATGCCCACGCCGGGCGCCGCTAGGTCGGGCTTGATCAGGTCGCCGCCGTCGGCCGTCAACGGGCCTCGCGATGAAAATCCGGCGATCTGCGGGATCGGCGCGGAGGCCAACTGGTGCGGGTTGCCGTCGACGAGCGTCGCCGTAGGCGCCTCGGTTGCGGCATACGAGACGAGGGCGTCGTAGCCGTTCACGTCGATGTGAATGGTGGGGAGGGTGTGTGCGTCGAGATCTACCGAGTCCGGTGCGGGGTTGATCAGGATTACCCCGATCCCGCCAGCACGCTTCACCTCGGCCGACTTGGCCAGCCGGTCGACGGCACCCCGCTCGCACAACACGATCCTGCCGGTCACCTTGGCCGGGTCCAGGCTGTCCGGGCCGCAGAAATTCGGGTCGGTGGCTCCGTCGGCTCCTGAGGCGGATGCCGCGGCCAGCGGGCCGGTGACGGACTTGCCGCCGTGTGGCAGCGACACCGAAGCGCCGAGCAGGTTCACGCCGTCGCCCAACTCGGCCGTGGCCTCCCGAGCCGGGATGGTACTCGCCGCTGTAGTCGTGATCCACGGGGAGGCGTTGTCGACGGTGCTTGGGGCGGGACCCGCGTTGCCGCCAGCGGTGGCAACAAAGATGCCGCTTGCCGCGGCGTTGCGGAACGCTTCGTCGATGATGGAGTCGGTGCTCTCGGCTCCGCCGGCGGAGCCGATCGAGTAGTTGATCACGTCGACGTTGTCGGCCACGGCCGCGTCGATCGCTGCCAGGATGTCCCCTGTGGCACACCCGTCGTCTTCTGAGTTCGTTGCCTCGCCACCGCTCCAGCAGGCTTTGTAGGCGGCGATCTTGGCGGCTGGCGAAACGCCGGAGATCTTGCCTATCGGAACGCCGCCAAGGTCGGCGTCGATGTCGTGGGCGCCAGCCGCGGTGCTGGCCGTGTGTGATCCGTGCGCCGATCCGTCCCGCGGCGAAAGGTATTCGCCGATCGCGGTGCTGCCTATGTTGTCGGCGCCGAAGTTGTCGACGAAGTATCGAGCGGACACGAGTTTCGTGGTGCAGTGTGCAGCGGTGAACTGGACGCCCGTCGCACAGCTGCCGCGGAACGTTCCGCCATCGGCCTTGCCGTAGGTGATGGTGGTGCCGTCGAGGTAGGGCTCCTCACCGGGTTGCCGACCGAGTGGGGCCCCGGCGAACGACGGGTTCTCAGGGGCGATGCCCGTATCGACGACACCGACCACGATGCCCTTGCCAGCCTTCGTCGTCCCACCGTTGGCGGCCCACACTCCCCTGTCGCCGCTCATGCCCAGGTAGTCCGTCGAAGTGACAGCGGCGAGCGGCTTGCGCAGTTCGTCCTTGACCACCGACACCACCGTCGGGTCGGTGCGCAGACGGGCGAACTGTTCCGGCGTCAGCTCTGCAGTGAAGCCGTTCAACGCGGCCGAGTAGGAGGAGATCACACGCGCGCCTACCGCGTCTGCAGCCTGGCTCTGCGTCTGCTCCAGGTAGTCACGGTAAGCGCGGACGGGACCGGATGTGGTCTTCAGCCCCTCATCGGCGCGGGGTGCCGTTCGTGCTTTCCCTGCCAAGCCGCCGGTGTACGTCGCTGCGCCCGGATCACGCAGCGTGACGATGTACCGTGCTGTGGTTGGCTTCTGCCCGGGGCTGGGCTGGCCTGCGGTGACCGATCCCGTCGGCTGCGCTGCCGAGACCGCCGCAGCCGGGGACTGGCTGACGGCCAGTGGGACGGCCAGGCTCATGAGAGCGAGTGCGGCAGCCGCGAGAGGTCGTCGCGGATTCGAGCGGCGAGCAGGTGGATGGGTAGGAGTCACCACAAGTCCTTGCATCAGGGAGTTCTTGGCCGCCTAGTCCGGGCGGTTCTCCAAGTGATCGGACAAGTTCTAGCGGCCACCCCCCGGCGCCAAAAGGCTTCCGGCTTCCGATACCGGACAGTGTCCGTAAAAAGCCACTGGCGCGGTCAGAGCCAGTTGCGCCGAGCCGCGGCAACACCGGCGGTGAAGCGATTGGTGGCACCGAGCTCGGAAAACAGCTCCTGGATCCGGCGCTGTAGAGTTCTCGAGGAAATCCCCAGCTGCCGGGCGATAGCCTCCTTTTTGACACCGGCAGCGAGCAGGGCGAGCAGGCGGCGCTCCTCAGCGGTCGGCCCCCGTTCCGGGTCTCGGCCGCTTCGCGCCGCTACCGGCAGCTGCGCTGGTGGTGAGGCAGCATCTTCCGGCACTCCAGTGAGCGAGGAGGCAGCTGTCCAGTGGTGGTCGAAGATCTCGGTCAACGCCTCCAGCAGCGAAGGTGCTTCGGTGTAGAGGTATTCGACGTTCTCGGGCAGAAAACTCAACGACACCAACGCGGCCGTTTGGTCTGCCATGGCGAGCTTGATAGGCAGCGACGGCACAGCTCTGGCCTCCTCGCCGTTCGCCACCAGGCTTGACAGCGCCTGCCAGCCTTCGTCGGCGTCAAAACTGGCGGCTGCGTAGACAGCACGAACACGGATGCCGCGGCGTACCGCCGCGCCGTCCAGTAACGAGCTCAACGCCGGTAGGAACGGCGGGCGGTCCAGGATGCAGATCTCTGTACGTGCGCCCTGCCTGAGGCGGTGGTAGCAGTCGCGGATTTCCTGCAACCCGCTGATTACCCTGGTCCGAGGTTCACCGGTGTTGGCCTGCTTTGCGGCGTTGAAAATGACACTCAGCCGCCCGGCCATGTCACGAACCTCGCCAAGCTGCCGTTCGTGGGACGCCACCAGCGTGCGCAACGCTATGCGCGGATCCACCGTGGTGAACCCCCGCGAAGAGCGGCGGCCGACCAGCCCGGCGTCATGCAGCTGCTCCATCAGGGCCATTGCTTCCCCAACTGTCCCCCCGAGGAGCGCCGCAACCTCGTCGGCGGTGACCTCTCCTCGCATCAGCAGATGCCGATATGCCTTCTCCGCCGCCGCGTCCACCCCGACCAGCGCCAGCAGCCCTTCGCCCTGCTCCATCGCTCTCCTCTTCGCTGCCCAAGTCCCCACGAAAGCTTTGTGGTGGGTATCGACCGCATACGGACTTCACCTCGAGTGCAAGGCACGATCGTCAGCAGGCGGCCCGTGCACGTCCGCATCCTCGGGGCGGCAGAAAGCTACGGGGAGCACGGCTGGTCAACCTGTCACCATCGAACTGGATCCGAGCGACTCTCCCGCGGCCCGCCGGCAAGTGTCGAACATTCGCACTACGCCCTTCGGGCGCCCGCGCTGCGGCGTTTGAAGCCGTTGTCGGTACTGCGATCGGAACGGGTGCTGTTGACGACGTCGAGGCGACGACTGCGGGCCAGTTCCAGCATCTCCGGGATCTTTTCAGGCGGGTCTTGCAAGTCGGCGTCAGTGCTGACGACGTAAGCCCCCACAGCATGGTGCAGTCCGGATGTGAGCGCGGCCTGATGCCCGGAGTTGCGCCGCAGCCGGAGCACCCGTAGCTCGGGCCACTCCCTACGAAACCTTTCCAGCTGCTCGGCGGTACGGTCTGCACTGTCGTCGTCCACCGCGATCACCTCGTACGCTGCACCCAGACGCTCCAGAACCGGCCGCAGCCGGGACACGAGGGGCTGGAAGGACTTCCTCCTCGTCGTACACGGGTATGACGACCAGCAGGGTGGCCACGATATGGGGTGCCGCTACCAAAGACCGCGCCTCCCCGAAACTGCCTTGCTATCCGTGCGGTCAGAGCATATCTGCCATTTCTACGGCTGACCGCGTGCGAGGACATGTTGGCACTGAGGTTCTATTTAGATGTCCTACACTCTGCAGAGCCCCAGCGCGTTCGATATGGCGCGCCCCCATCGGCAGGCAGGACTCGCACTCCATGGCCCCGACATCCAGCACCGCCCTGATCGACGACACACGTCCACAGAACCATTCACGTGCCCTCACAGGATTCCCAACAGCCGGCCTTATAGCACGTCTTGACAGCACCACAATGCGATTCGTACCCTCACTGTGGATCTTCGCAATAGTAAAGACGATCAGCTTCACCGTCTTCATGTACCTGCTGGAGTACTCCGGCGACTATCACACGAAGGAACCCCGTTTCGGCGGCGGTAGCCACCAATGGGATGTGCTGGGCACATGGGACGGCTGGTGGTACCAGGAGATAGCCCGTAACGGTTACGACCCCGGACCTCTGATACCCAATCCGCCCGGGGGTCTCTTCACCGCCCAGCAGAATTCAGCAGCGTTTTTCCCACTGTACCCAGGATTGATCAGGCTGATTTCCGAGTGCACCGGGCTGGGCACCTTCGGCGCGGGAATCCTCGTCTCAACGGCCTCCTCCTTCATCGCGGCGGCAGGGATCTACGCGGTCACCGATCACATCGGCGGACATCGGGCTGGCATAATCGCCGCCGCGCTATGGGGCGTCGCCCCTGGCTCCGGCGTGCAGTGGGCCGTGTACTCCGATTCGCTCTTCGTCGCACTCGCCGCCTGGGTCTGCTACTGCGTCATGACCCGCCGCTGGCTCAGCGCAGGACTGCTCGCCTTCGCGGCCGGCCTCAACCGTCCGACCGCGGCTGCCCTCATCGGCGCCTTGGGCCTCTCCGCGCTGGTCACTCTCTATCAGGGGAGCAGAACGTCGTGGCCAGACGGATTCGCACGCCCGATCGCCGCGATGGCGATCGCGCCACTCGGGCTGGTCGGCTACATCGGCTGGGTCGGCTACCGCATGGGCGACTGGGGTGGCTACTTCGCGTTGCAACGTAAAGCCTGGGCGCACTACTTCGACTACGGCCAGTACACCCTGCACGCTGTACGGGATGGGCTGATCGGAAAGCACACTTACGTTTTCGCATTCCCGGTGCCGGACCAGATCGCCCTGCTCCTGGTCCTGGCCCTACCGACACTGATCGTCCTGCTCCTGCGACAGCGGGTGCCGCTGATGCTGGTCGCCTACACTCTGGCGACAGTGGTCGCAGTACTCGGCACCCAGCAGATCTTCGCCAATACCTCCCGATACCTGCTGCCCGCATTCCCGTTGCTGCTCCCGCTGGCGATGGCTCTGAAGCGGCTGAGGTGGACCAGCCTGGCGGTGATGCTCACCAGCCTGGCAGCGGCCTCCGGTTGGTACGCCGGCTACGCGCTTTTCGAACTGGGCATCCCGTAATGCCCGTATTCAGGGGAGGTGTTCGTCAGATACTGGTCTTCTCGGCTATCGGCGCGGCCAGCACTATGACATACCTCGCACTCTATGTAGCGCTGCGTTTCCTGACATCCTCCCAGCTGGCCAATATGGCTGCGCTGCTCATCACTTCACTCCTCAATACGGCAGCCAACCGACGATTCACCTTCCGAATCACCGGCTCTCAAGATCTCGTTCGCCATCAACTCCAAAGCGGCGTCGCATTCCTCGGCACCCTGGGACTAAGTAGCGGCGCCTTGGCACTCCTTCACATCATTGCACTGCACACATCTCGCCTGACGGAATCCGTCGCCCTTCTCACGGTCAACGCAGCCGCCACACTTATGCGGTTCCTGCTGCTCCGCACCTGGGTCTTTCGCGACCAGGGCTGCCCCGTGTCGGCCAGGGGCTAGACCTCCTGCCGAAGCGGCCACTTGACGAGCGCTGCGGTCGCCGGTCCCCGAGGCCATCAATCGGGGTAGAGGCTGGCCTCCGGCCGGAACGTCTTCGCACCACAATCGGGGGCAAGTTGCTCGGTCGCCGCCCCAGGCACAGGACGGAAAATACCAAAAGAAGGCGTTCATCCCTGGCGCGGATCCCACACCACAGACCCCGCGCTGGCCAAGGATGACGGTCATGTCCACGGCGCTGAGGGCCGGACAGTCACAGCCACGGTGAGACGGCCCCCACACAGCCCAGCGCCCCGCGAGTCTAAGGTGATGCAGGCGATGCCGGTGAACTCCATCTCAACGCCTGCAGCGCGCCTGCACCGGTCACGGAAGTAGATCTCCTGCTGGCACTACGCGGCGATCACGCGCAGCTGCTCCTCCCCCTCGGGCATGCTGCGCGTCTCAGACCGCAGCATGAACAGGCCGGCGGTCTTGCCGCAAAGTTCTGGAACGGGCAGAACATGGTCGGCGTCGCGCTCTGCTCCATCCGTCGGCACGACCAGACCGTGGGCGAGGTTGAAGAGCTGAGCGTCCGGAGGGACCATCGACGCCTCGGAATCGTCCGGGTCCTGCTGCTGGACGGGTTGTGCAGCCTTCGCGAGCGTGGTGCCACGACCGCCCGCCTGTTCACGAGCACAGCAAATCCGCACCGGTCCTACGATCTCTACGAGAGTGTGGGGTTCCGGCGCCAGAGCGAATACGTCCGTTACCGCTAGCCACTGAGGTTTTCTCAACGAAGATCATTTCCAGATTCCGTTGAGGACGAGTGCGGCGCGGGCGATGTCGCCGATCCGGCTGGGGCTGAGGGAGACGTGCTTGAGTGCGCGCCAGCGTTCTTTGAGTTCGGCGGCTGCGCGTTCGCCGAGGGCGCGCAGGTCTCTGATCAGGGTGTTGGTGGTGCGGGTGTCGGTGTGGAGGGCTTGTTCGGACTTGCCCTTGGGGCGTCGGACCGGGACGTGGATGCCGATGCCGGCGCCGATGTAGCCCTTGTCGGCGAGTGTTGGCAGGCCGTCGGCGGCGGCCTTGTAGAGGGCGGGCAGTGCGTGGATGCGTGCGGCGGTGATGTCGGGTGTAGAGCCGGGCTCGACGTCGGAGACCCACAGCGGGGTGCCGTCCGGGGCGGACAGGAACTGCAGGTTCCCGCCGAATGCCTTGTGTTTCTGGCTGAACCACAGGTCGTTCCCGTTGTCGCGGATGCCCGCCAGGCGGTTGGACTCGATGAGCGTGCCGTCCAGGATCACGTGTGTCATGCCCTCGCGCTGGCAGCGGTTCAGGACGTCGTGCAAGTCGGGGGCCTGGTCGGCCAGGAGCTCGATGCCTTCGTGGAGATAGCGGTAGCCGGTGGCCTGGGAGACGCCCGCGTCGCGGGCCAGGCAGTGCACGCAACCACGCTCG